>NZ_JBMVFV010000004.1:0-179512 GCF_049538395.1 Micromonospora sp. AB353
TTCCGATCTCCCGCCGCCCACCGAACCGCCGCCGCCTCCGACCACGCCCCCGGCGCCGGTCACCACCTCGCCGGCCCCGCCGCCGACGAGCGCTCCCGCCGAACCGGCGCCGACGACCGCCGCGCCGGCCACCACGGCACCGGCGCCCCCGCCGGTCGTGCCGCCGGTCAAGACCCCGCCGCCACCGCCGCCGCAGCCGGCCGGCGGGCCCCTGGGGGTACGCGTGACCACCGAGGACGTGGTCCTCCCGCCGGCCTACTGGAACGCCGACGCCACGGTGGCCACGCTGCGGGTGACGGTGGCCAACACGGGCGGACGGGCGGAGCGGATCAGCCTCGGCTACACGCTGCCGCCGGGGCTGACCGACGCGGGCAACCCGGGTTGCGAGCCGGCCGGCGACGGCAACCACCGCTGCGTCGGGTGGGACGCCGAGCCGGGTGCCCGGTTCAGCGCGACCATCCGGGTCCGGGTCGACGGCGACGCCTGGCGGACCATGCCGCTGGCCGGATCGGTCCAGGTCACCGCCGTCGCGCCCGGTGTGACCGGCGCGGCGTACGACGACGAGGGCTTCGCGGTGCTGTTCCCGCCCGGGCCACCGGTGCCCGGCATCTCGCTGCGCGCCGACGAGGTGCTGTTCGACATCAGCGGCGCCCCCAGCACGCTCACCGTCCGGCTCGGCAACACCGGCAAGGTCGACGCCGCTGGCCGGATCGAGGTGCTCCTGCCCGAAGGGGTGACAGTGGCCGGCACCGAGAGCGGCTGCGCCCCGGTGTCGGCCGACCGGACCCGCTGCGAGCTGGGCGTGCTGGCGGCCGGGCGGACCGCCACCGTACGGCTGACGCTCGCCGCCTCGGCGGAGGCGCAGCGGCGGGCGCCGCTGTCCGGCGCGGTGATCGGCCGGCTGGATCCGCGTAGCGGGCGGGACCGGCAGGTGCAGATGAGCTTCCGGATCAGCGCGGCGGCGGCGGACGCCGTCCCACCCGGTGGGGCGCCGGCTCCGACCGGTTCGCAGGGCGTGCTCGTCGCCGCCGGCGAACGGGACCGCGACGACTCCTCGGTCCGGGGGACCGCCATCGCGCTCATCGCCGTGTCCGGTCTCCTGGTCGTGCTCGCGCTGACGCTGGCGACCCGTTCGCTGCGCCGCCGCAGCGACATCACCGTGCCGGAGCGTCCGATCACCGACCGGTGATCATGGATATGTGGTGATCTGGGTTACGGGCCCAGGTACTAAACGCTGCAAAGCAGGGCATACAGCGGCCCGATCCAGTCCCATACGTCGGACCTCGACCAAGGTGGCCCTAACGTGGCGACGTAGGCTCTGACGTGAGAATCGGAGCGGGCCGGGCCGGCGAGGGCGACGGCGCTCAGTTAAGCGAGGTGCGGGTGTGACCAAGCAGATCCGTCAACTGGACCGGGTGGTCATCCGGTTCGCCGGTGACTCCGGCGACGGCATGCAGCTCACCGGCGACCGGTTCACCTCGGAGACGGCGCAGTTGGGCAACGACATCTCCACGTTGCCCAACTTCCCCGCCGAAATCCGCGCTCCCGCCGGGACCCTGCCCGGCGTGTCGAGCTTCCAGGTGCACTTCGCCGACTACGACATCCTGACCCCGGGTGACGCGCCGAACGTGCTGGTGGCGATGAACCCGGCCGCGCTGAAGGCCAACCTGGCCGACCTGCCGCGCGGGGCGGACATCATCGTCAACACCGACGAGTTCACCCGGCGCAACCTGGCCAAGGTGGGCTACGCGGCCAGCCCGCTCGACGACGACTCGCTCGCCGGGTACGCGGTGCACCCGGTGGCGCTCACCTCGATGACGATCGGCGCGCTGGCCGAGCACGACGTGTCCAAGAAGGACGCCGAGCGGGCCAAGAACATGTTCGCGCTCGGGCTGCTGAGCTGGATGTACTCCCGCCCGTACGAGTCCACGCTGCGCTTCCTGGAGCGCAAGTTCGCGGCCCGCCCCGAGCTGGTGGCGGCGAACGTGGCGGCGTTCCGGGCCGGCTGGAACTTCGGCGAGACCACCGAGGACTTCTCCGTCCGGTACGAGGTCAAGCCGGCCAAGATGCTGCCGGGCACCTACCGGAACATCACCGGCAACGCGGCGCTGTCGCTGGGCCTGGTGGCCGCCGGGGTGCGCTCCGGGCTGCCGGTGTTCCTCGGCGCGTACCCGATCACGCCGGCCTCGGACATCCTGCACGAGCTGAGCAAGCACAAGAAGTTCGGCGTGGTCACCATGCAGGCCGAGGACGAGATCGCCGCGGTCGGCGCGGCGCTCGGTGCGTCGTACGGCGGCGCGCTCGGCATCACCACCACCAGCGGCCCGGGCGTGGCGCTCAAGAGCGAGACGATCTCCCTGGCGGTGGCGCTGGAGCTGCCGCTGGTCATCGTCGACGTGCAGCGGGCCGGCCCGTCCACCGGCATGCCCACCAAGACCGAGCAGGCCGACCTGAACATGGCCCTGTACGGCCGGCACGGCGAGGCGCCGGTCGCGGTGATCGCGCCGAAGTCGCCGTCGGACTGCTTCCACGCGGCGCTGGAGGCGGCCCGGATCGCGCTGACCTACCGCACCCCGGTGATCCTGCTGTCGGACAACTACGTCGCCAACGGCTCCGAGCCGTGGCTGCTGCCCGACGTCGAGTCGCTGCCCGACCTGCGGGTCGAGTTCGCCACCGAGCCCAACGGCGAGGACGGCACCACGTTCCTGCCGTACCTGCGGGATCCGCAGACGCTGGCCCGCCCGTGGGCGGTGCCCGGCACGGCCGGTCTGGAGCACCGGATCGGCGGTCTGGAGAAGGCCGACAAGACCGGCGACATCTCGTACGACCCGGCGAACCACGACTTCATGGTGCGGACGCGGGCGGCCCGCATCGAGACCATCCCGGTGCCCGACGTCGAGGTGGAGGACCCGGACGGCGACGCCCGGGTGCTGGTGCTGGGCTGGGGCTCGACGTACGGGCCGATCGGCGCGGCCTGCCGTGGCCTGCGCCAGCGCGGGCTCTCGGTGGCCCAGGCCCACCTGCGGCACCTGGCCCCGATGCCGGCCAACCTCGGCGAGGTGCTGGGCCGCTACGACAAGGTGGTCGTGCCGGAGATGAACCTCGGCCAGCTCGCCCACGTGATCCGGGCGAAGTACCTGGTCGACGCGATCGGCTACAACCAGGTCCGCGGCCTGCCGTTCACCGCCGCCGAGCTGGAGACGATGCTGGAAGAGGTCCTGAAGAATGTCTGAGCCCGTCGCCCTCAAGCTCACCGCCAAGGACTTCAAGTCCGACCAGGAGGTGCGCTGGTGCCCCGGTTGCGGCGACTACGCCATCCTGGCGGCCGTGCAGGGCTTCATGCCGGAGCTGAACATCCCCCGGGAGAACATCGTCTTCGTCTCGGGCATCGGCTGCTCGTCGCGTTTCCCGTACTACATGAACACGTACGGCATGCACTCGATCCACGGCCGCGCCCCGGCGATCGCCACCGGCCTGTCGGTGTCCCGGCCGGACCTGTCGGTCTGGGTGGTCACCGGCGACGGCGACGCGCTCTCCATCGGCGGCAACCACCTGATCCACGCGCTGCGCCGCAACGTGAACCTGAAGATCCTGCTGTTCAACAACCGGATCTACGGGCTCACCAAGGGCCAGTACTCACCCACCTCCGAGGTCGGCAAGATCACCAAGTCGACGCCTGCCGGCTCGGCGGACGCCCCGTTCAACCCGCTGTCGCTGGCGCTTGGCGCCGAGGCCACGTTCGTGGCCCGGACGATCGACTCGGACCGCAAGCACCTCCAGTCGGTGCTGCGGGCCGCCGCCCAGCACGAGGGTTCGGCGTTCGTGGAGATCTACCAGAACTGCAACATCTTCAACGACGGCGCGTTCGACCCGTTGAAGGAGCCGGCCACCCGGGACGACTTCCTGATCCGGCTGGAGCACGGGCAGCCGATCACGTTCGGCAAGGACGGGCAGTTCTGCGTCGTCCACCCGCCGGGCGGTTTCGGGCTGGAGGTCCGGGAGACCGCGAACACCCCGGCCGAGGAGATCGTGGTGCACGACGCGGGCGTGGCCGACCCGGCGTACGCGTTCGCGCTGTCCCGCCTGCCCGGCCTGGACCTGAGCAACACCCCGATCGGGGTGTTCCGGTCGGTCGGCCGCCCCTCCTACGACAGCGTAGTGCAGGAGCAGGTCGCGGCCGCAAAGGCCACCGTCGACAAGACCCCGGAGCAGCAGCTCGCGGCGCTGCTCGGCAGCGGCGACACCTGGACGATCCTCTGATCCGCCGCTGACCCGTCACGGATGAAGGGCGGGCCGTTCCCCCGCGGAACGGCCCGCCCTTCGCGTGTGCGCCGGCCCGGTCAGGCGGCCGCCGAGGCGGGCACCCACAGCTCGTCGACGGCCCGCTCGGCCGCGGCGAGGCTCTGCTCGAACAGCGGGATCAGCTCGGCCATGGCCGGGTTGACCGGGGCCAGGGTCAGCTCGGCGCAGATGAACCGCGGCTCCAGGCCGGTCAGGGACAGGCCGTGCGGCAGCCACGGCTCGGCGTGGTCCCAGCCCTCCCGCGGGGTGCCCGGGCCGTACCCGCCACCGCGGCTGACCAGGACGACGAACTGGCGGTCGCCGAGCAGCCCGGCGTTCGTGACCGGGTCGTACGCGATGCCGGGGGCGATCAGGTGGTCGACCCAGGACTTCACGCTGCTGGGCGGGCCGTAGTTGTAGAGCGGGAGCCCGAGCAGGACGGTGTCGGCCTGCTTCACCTCGGCCACCACCTCCTCGGTCAGCCGCCAGGACGCCTGCTGCTCGGGCGTGTGCTGATCCGGCGGCACCATGCGCGCGAGGCCGCTCGCCGTGTCGAGGTGCGGAAGCGGGTTCCGACCCAGGTCGCGGTAGGTGACGGTGCCGTCCGGGTGGGCGGCGCGCCACGCGGCGGCGGCGCGTGCGGTGAGCCGGCGGCTGACCGACCGCTCCCCGGTGATGCTCGAGTCGATGTGCAACAGGTGAGCCATTTCTTCCTCCTCCATCGATCGTTCGTGTAGGACCAACTATTTATAGCAGGCCGATGTTCCCCGGGCCGCGTAAACTGGGTCACATGTCCGCCGCACCGGTCGAGGAGTCCGAGCGCCGCTCCGGGCCCCTGCTCGACCACCTGGCCCGGCGGATGCGGCTGCGCTCGGAGTCGGTGCTGGCCCCGCTGGGCCTGCGCCCCCGCCACCTGGTGGCGCTCACCGTGCTGCGCGACGCCGGCGGAATCAGCCAGCAGGCGCTCGCCGGCACGCTCCAGATCGACAGCACGAACGTGGTCGGGCTGCTCAACGACCTGGAGGCGGACGGCCTGGCCGAGCGCCGCCGCTCCCCGGAGGACCGCCGCCGGCACGAGGTACGCCTCACCGAGGCGGGCACGAAGCGGCTACGCGAGGCGGAGTGCGCGCTCGCCGGGGCGGAGGAGGAGGTCCTCGGCGCGCTGGCGCCGGGCGAGCGGGATCTGCTCTACGACCTGCTGCGACGGGCCACCCAGGGCAGGTCGTCGACCTGCGGTGAGGTGATCGCGGAGGGCGGCCCGGGCGCCTGCTGACCGCGGGCGCCCGGCGGGGCGAGGGTCAGATCGAGGTGGCGGCCTGCGGCCGGTCGTCCCGGACGTGGACCAGCATGTCGCCGGTCTCGATCACCGCACCGGCGCGGTCGTTCAGCGTGACCACCTTGCCCCGGCGGACCAACGCGATGACCAGCGACTCCAGCTCACGCGGGGAGCGGCCCACCTCGTCGCGCTCGGCCGACCGCATCGCCAGCGCCATGCCCTGACCCGGGGTGAGCAGGTCCTCCACCACGTCGATCAGGGGCGGGGCCGAGGTGGACAGGCCGAGCAGCCGCCCGGCCGTGGCCGACGAGACGATCACGTGGTGCGCACCGCTCTGCTTGAGCAGCGGCGCGTTCTCCGCCTCCCGGACCGCCGCGATGATGCGTACCTGACCGGCGGTGAGCTGCCGGACCGTGAGCGCCACCAGCACCGACGCGTCGTCGCTGTCCGTCGCGATGATGACCGACTTCGCGGTACGCACGTGCGCCTGCTCCAGCACCGACGAGCGGGTCGCCGAGCCCTCGATCGTCACCAGCCCGTTGGAGGTGGCCTGCCGCAGCGCCGGCCCGCTCCGCTCGACCACCACGATCTTGGACTTGTCCGTGCCGTTCTCCAGCAGGGCCGAGACAGCGCTGCGGCCCTTGGTGCCGTAGCCGCAGATGATGACGTGGTCCTTCACGGTTCTCCTCCACCGCGACAGGCGACGGCCGGTGCGGTACTGCTCGGTCAGGACTTCCAGGGTGGTGCCGACCAGGATGATCAGGAACAGCACCCGGGCGGGGGTGATGAACAGGACGTTCGCCAGCCGCGCCGACGGGCTGACCGGGGTGATGTCGCCGTACCCGGTGGTGGAGAGCGAGACCACCACGTAGTAGAAGCAGTCGAGCAGGCTCAGGCCGCTCTCGTCCACGTCGCGGTAGCCGTCGCGGTCCAGCCAGACCACCGCCACCGTGGCGAAGACCAGGCCGAGGGCGGCGAGCAGGCGCAGACTCAGCGCGCTCAGCGGCCCCCGCCGTTGCGCGGGAAAATGGATCACCGTCGGTCCTGCTCCGCCACCTGCACGCCCTCAAGATAGCGGTTACGCCGCGAGCCGGCTGGCTGGGCCAGGCGCCCGCCCTCCTGGCCACCAGCGGTAAGGATTTCGTCACATCCATCGACGCGCCTGCGGGTGAGACTGATGACTCACCGATCGTGACGAGGGGACGTCGGGATGCGTACACGCATGGCATCGACCGCGCTTGCGGTGGCAGTCGGGATGGTGGTCGCCGGAGCGCCGCCCGCGGTGGCGAACCGGCCCGGGGACCGCCCGCCCGGGACGGCCCGGCCCACCCGGCCGAAGCCCACCGTCGTCCCGTCGCCGACCTTCTCCCCACGACCCACCACCACACCGACACCGACCGCCGCACCGACGCCGACGCCGACCGTCTCGCCCACCGGTACGCCGACCGCCACCACCCCGGCGCCGATGCCGACGGCGAAGCGGACCGCCGTGGTGCTGCCGTCGCTGGACGGCCGGGGCAGCATCGCGTACGACGTCAACACGGCCGGGGTGGTGGTCGGAGCGGCGGAGGTGGCCGGCGGCTACTGGCACGCGGTGCGTTGGGTGGACGGTCGGATCGAGGACCTGGGGACGCTCGGCGGGCCGAACAGCCAGGCCCAGGCGATCGACGACCGGGGACGCATCGTCGGCACCGCCCAGGCGGCCGACGGCAGCAGCCACGCCGTGGCCTGGGTGGACGGGAAGATCCAGGATCTCGGCCTGACCGGGGGCATCTTCTCCATCGCGTACGACACCGCGGGCGACCGGGTGGTCGGCGTCTACCACGTCACCGACAGCTTCTCCGGGCGGCGGGCGTTCGTCCGGACCGGGAACACCGAGATCACCATCGACGCCCCGCCTGGTGCGAGCGCGCTCGCGGTGAACGAGGCCGGCACCGTCGCGGGCACCTACGGCTACAAGGACTGGACCGATCCACCGTTCGTCAACCAGGCATTCGTCTGGCGCGACGGCGTCCTGCGGTCGCTGGGCACGCTGGGCGGATCCACGAGCGACGCGACCGGCATCAACGACCTCGGTCAGGTGGTCGGCACGAGCTGGACCGCGGACGGCCGGTTCGCCGCCTTCTTCTGGGACGGTACGACGATGCGCCGGCTGGCCACCGCTTCGTCCTCACCGACGGCGCAGGCCGTGAACGACTCGGGTCTGGTGATCGGCACCGACGGCACCGACGGCCGCGCGATGATCTGGCCCTCGCCCACCGCGGCGTCCCAGCTGCTGCCCCTGCCGGACGGGGCGGGGAGCAGCGTCGCGATCAACGTCAACGACAGCGGCCTGATCGTCGGTCACGTGTCCTTCACCTCGCCGAACTCGCAGCTCCGAGCGGTCGTCTGGCGTTGATCCGCACCTGCCCGGCCGGTACCACGGGGGCCGACCGGGCAGGTGCCGGGCGCGTGGACGGGGCATGATGGGAAAGTCCGGGACGCCCGACCGCGAGGAGGCCGGCATGTCGTTGCTGCGACGCGTGATCGGCGGGGTGCTCCGGCGCATCCGCCTGCGCCAGGGCCGCACGCTGCGCGAGGTGGCCCAGGCCGCCGGCGTCTCCCTGCCCTATCTCTCCGAGGTCGAACGCGGCCGCAAGGAGGCCTCCTCCGAGGTGCTCGCCGCGATCTGCCGCGCGCTCGGCATCCACCTCGCCGACCTGCTCGAAGAGGCCCGCGACGAGCTGCGCCGGGAGCGTCCGGCCCCGGTCGGCCCCGGGGTCTCGGCGGCCCGCTTCGACCGGGTGCCGACCGCCCGCACCGGGCCGCAGCTGCGGGTCGGCCCGCCGCGGCTGTCCGTCACGCGCCGCCCGGCCGTGTCGCCCCGCCCGTCCGTGACCCGTCGGCCCGCCGTCTCGCTCCGGCCGCACGTCGCCCGCCGCCCGGTCACCGCCACGCCGCTGCTGGGCGGCACGCTGCGGCCCGTCGGCCTGGTGCCGGCGCCGCTCGGTGCGCCCCTCGACGCCGCCACGCCGATCGGGTTCGCCGGCGGCATCCGGATCTGGCCGGCTCCCTCCGCCCCGGCCGTCCGCCCCCGTCCGCGTACCTCCGTCACCGTCGCCCGGCGACGGGCCCGCGCCGGCCGGCGGCGGCCGGTCGCCGCGTAGCTTCTGCCCAGGGCGAATCTGCCGCCGGCAGAAAGTCTGGGCCGCGTGGGTGCGCCCGGCGGACGCTGGAGACCGCCGGGTTCCCGGGCGGTCCCCCGCCCACCGGCGTACGGAGGTGGGCGGCGATGAGTGGCATCTGGATGCTCGACGAGGGGCAGCCGGCGTTCGGCGACCGGGTCTTCGAACGGCTGCTGAAGGAGCGGATCATCTTCCTCGGCACCGAGGTCACCGACGCGTCGGCCAACCAGATCTGCGCGCAGATCCTGCTCCTCGCGGCCGAGGACCCCGAGCGCGACATCTTCCTCTACATCAACTCGCCGGGCGGCTCGGTCAGCGCCGGCATGGCCGTCTACGACACCATGCGGTACGTCAAGAACGACGTGGCGACGCTGGCGCTCGGGATGGCCGGGTCGATGGGGCAGTTCCTGCTGTGCGCCGGGGCGGCGGGCAAGCGGTTCGCGCTGCCGCACTCGCGGATCATGATGCACCAGCCCTCCGGCGGGATGGGCGGCACCGCCGCGGACATCACCATCCAGGCCGAGAACATGCTGCACGTGAAGCGCACCATGCAGGAGCTGATCGCCCGGCACAGCGGGCGGACGCTGGAGGAGATCCAGCGCGACTGGGACCGCGACCGCTGGTTCACCGCCGAGCAGGCGCGCGAGTACGGCCTCGTCGACCAGGTGCTCACCCGCGTCGACCAGCTCGCGGCGTGAGCGGGCGCGGCCCGGCCGGTCCCGCACCGGCCGGGCCGCCCTCGCGGTCAGGGGTAGCTGATCACCGGGCTGGTGCCGTACGAGCCGACGACAGGGGTGCCGACCTCGTTGATCGTGCGCTCGATGCCGCCGCTGCCGTCCAGGAACACGGTGATCGCGTCGTGGAACCGCACCCCGGCCCGGCGCGGCGCCTCGATCGCCCGGTCGCAGCGGATGTCCACGCCCTGGTTGAAGTACGAGTACACGCCCAGCCCCCACGCCTCGTGCGTGCGGACGTGGTCGGCCACCTTGTACGAAGCCCAGCCGTTGCCGGTCGGGCTGCGCCAGGCCGCCTGGCTCGGCGGGTCGTACGGCAGTTCGCTCTGGTAGAACACGGTCCGGCCGCGCTCGCCGTTCCAGATCGTCTGCCAGCGCTGATAGTGCTCGACGAACAGCCCGTACGCGGTCACGTCGTCGCCGTTGACGATCACGCCGGTGGCAGCGGTGTTCACGGTCCAGCCGATGGTGCCGGCCCGGCCGTGGTCGCCGCGCCAGGCCCAGATGTTGTCAACGAGCGTGTGCCGACTGTTGATCACCAGGCTGGTCACCGCCCGCCCGGCGTACGGCCCGCCGATGCGGAAGAAGACGTCCTGGAGTGAGATCGGGTTCGTGGCGTGCGACCGGTGGCAGTGCCGCGTACCGACCTCGACCAGCACCGGCGACTCGACCGGCCCGGCGTCCACGAGCACCCCGGCGATGCGGACCCCGTCCACGTCCTCGATGCGCAGCGCCGCGTCCCCGCGGTCCGGGACCAGGCTCGGCATCCCGAGGCCGAGCACCACGGTGTCCGGGCGGCGTACCCGCAGGGCCCGGTCCAGGTGGTAGACGCCGGGGGTGAGTAGCAGGTGCCTGCCCCGGGCCAGTTCGGCGTTGAGGCGCTTGGCCGAGTCGGTCGGCCGGGCCAGGTAGAACGCGGACAGCGGCAGCGACGGCACCGGCGCGCCGCCGGCAGCCCAGGTGGTGCCGGCGGTGTCGCGGCGCAGGCGCGGTACGGCGACCAGCCAGGCGCCCCGGGCGTCGACGAACAGGTACGGCTTCTCCCGGGTGACCGGGCTGGTCGGCAGCGTGGTGTACGGCGGGTCGGGGAAGCCCTGCGCGGGCGCGCCGATCACGCCGGAGAAGACCTGGTTCCACACGCCGTTCGTCCACTCGCCGCCGAGTTCGCTGTCCCGGGTGAGCCACTGCTGCTGCGAACCGTTGATGGTGATGCCGTCCACCTTGGAGTCGGCGATGTAGCCGCCGCTGGAGTAGCCGCCGTTGCCGGGTTCCAGCCACAGCACGCCCTTGACGTGCACCCGGCGCATCGGTGACGCCTGCGAGACGGCCCATTGGTTCGACCAGTCGGTCGGGGTGACAGCGAGGTTCTCCGCCGAACGCCAGAAGTTGGTGAGCGCGGAGATGCCGGCGGGCGAGTTCGGGTCCGGCTGCCCGACCACCCGGACCGCGCCGTGGATCTCCACGTCGTCCGGGTGCGCGCCGAGACCGGCGACAGTCGTGTAGTAGCCGAGCCGGGCGTCCACCTCGTAGCGCCCGGGCTTGAACAGCACGGCGTACCTGTCGAAGCCCATCTCGTTGCGTTCCTGGGCGGTGAACAGCCGGTCCAGCGTGGACTGGATCTCCTCGACCGGCGTGCTGGGGTCGTACACGAAGACGTTCGGGCCGAAGTCGGGCTCGCGGGCGGGTCGTGCGGCCGGGGACGCGGCGGCGGCGCCGGCCGGGAGGCCGAGGGCGGTGAGCGAGGCCGCGGAGGCGGTGAGCGTGAGGAAACGGCGGCGGGAGGGGTCGGGTGATCGCATCTGCCTGCCTGTTCGGTGATGGGACGGGAGAGCGCTCTCTCGGCTGTTCCTACCTCATCACCGTCGATGCCGCCAGAGCCCGCCGGTTCCGGAACCGGCGGGCTCTGCTGCGGGCCGTGCTCAGGCGCGCTCGGCGCGCTGCTTGACCAGGTCGTCGACGAGCTTCTCGACGTAGTCGGCGGTCTCCTCCCAGCGGGTGACCGCGACGCAACGGATGCCCATCGCCTTGACCGGGTAGTCGTTGCCACCCACGTCCAGGCGGTCACCCACGAAGAGCACGTTGTCGATCTTCAGGTCCAGGTGCTCCAGCAGCTTCCGCATGCCGTACGCCTTGTCGACGCCCTTGCGGGTGACGTCGATCGACGTCGAGCCGCCGCCACGCACCTCCAGGTCGGGCAGCTTCGCCGCGACCGCGTCCCGCAGCCGGCGCTTCTTGTCGCCGTCCGGGTCCCAGCCGTACTTCTCGGCCGGCGGGGCGGACTGCCCCAGCGCGGAGAACGTGATCTGGCTGCCCCGGTCCTCGATGATGTCGCCCCAGGTCTTCGCCTCCCACAGGCCCAGCGCCTGCGCCGACTCGGTCAGCGCCGTGACGACGCGGGCCTTGTCGGCCTCGGTGAGATCCTCCGCGTAGACCTGCCGCCAGTCCCCGTCGGACCAGCGGTAGTAGCGGGTGCCGCAGGTCGGCATCAGGTGCAGCCGATCGCGCTGCTCCTCGGTGAGGTCGAGGTGGGCGAGCACCTGCGACTGGAACTGCTCGAACCGGCCACCGGAGATGACCAGCACGTCCACCTCGGTGAGCAGGTGGCCGAGCAACTCCGCCATCCGACGATCGATCTGGGACTTGGAAATCGCCAGGGTGTCGTCGAGATCGAACGCCACCACTCGAAGATCGTTCACGAATACCTCATGTCGTCGCGGACAGGCCAGGACCTGCCAGGGTACCGACGGGTCCTGGCACCGGCCTTGAGGGCCCGGCGGGTGACATGTCCCCTCGACGGAGGGTAACCCGGCGGGTCTCCGGGCGGCCTCGCTTCCCGCTCCCGACACCCGCGGCCCCCGCTGACGGTATCGTCGGCGGTCGATAGCGTTCGCGGCCACCACGCCGACGGGCTCGTCCACGATCGCCGATGGGCCGAACCCGCGACTCGGCGCGCCCGACAGCACGCCTGCTCACCATGAGCTTTGAGGCGGTCACGCTGGGTTGAACTGCTTCACGGAAAATTGCATTTGGCAAGAGATGACACCGATATTTTCTCGATGCGATGCATCTGCTTGTCAGGTACCCGACAGTGAATTGCCCACTCTTGTGCTAGCTGTCCGCCGGGAGGATGCTCGAACGGTCGAACGGCACTGCGTCGCCTCACACAGAGGGCGGCGCCCGGCTGCCACCGGACGCCGCATTCGACTCCACCGCTGCAACGGAAGGAGTCACGTTGACTGTAATCCCTCACGGGTCAGACTTCGAGACACCAGAGGACGAGGACGAAACCGTTGCCGAGCCGCCCGACCGGCACCGGCTCATCCTGGCGTACATCAAGACGCTCAGTCCGATCATCGCCGCCGTCGTCGCCTGCATCGGGACGCTGGTGGCAGCGCTGGTCCGCTGACCCGCCGGCCCCGCGCTCCGGCTCCGGCCGGACGCGGGGCCGTCCCGTCCGGAAAGGTCCGGCCGGACGCGGGGCCGTCCCCCGCTGAACGGTCTGGCACACTGCGGCGATGCCGACGTTTGATCGACTCTTCGCCGAACATGTCGGCACCGGCCTGGCCCGCCAGATGGCGCTGGCCGACCTGCTCGGCGAGCGCGACTGGCAGCTCGACGTGCCCGACGGCATCGCGACGTTCGAAACCGACCTGCGGTACCGCGTCCAACTCCTCGGCAGCGAGAGCCACCTCGACGGCACCTGGCTCTGGGCCTGGGCCAACGAGGCCAGCAACCTCCCGCCGTCGGTGCTGCATCTGGCCGGCTGGCTGCGCGAGTACGGGCACCGCCAGGGGGTCGCCGAACTCACCGAACCCACGTTCCCGCTCCAGCGCGCCGACGGACACCGCCTCGCCATGCTGGCGTCCGGCCTGACCGGCCGCTGCTACTACCGTGGGCCGTACGACGGCGGCGCCGTCTTCTTCCACCTCGACGACGCCCCGCCGCAGATCACCGCGCCGGTCCGGCCGGAACGGGCGCTGACCGTCCTGGCGCAGGTCCTTCAGTCCTTCCCGGTGGAGCATCGCGTCGCCGTCGAGTCGTTCCTGCACCAGCAGGGGTGGCACCTGGATCGGGCGCCGATGTCGGTGACGGCGCAGGATCGGGGCGGCTCGGTTCTGCGTGTCGACTTCGACGCGATGGGTCGGGTCAGCAACCTGTCGGGAACGGTCAGCCCGTAGGCGGAATGTGGTGCCCCCGGCAGGATTCGAACCTGCGACACACGGTTTAGGAAACCGATGCTCTATCCCCTGAGCTACGAGGGCGCGAGCGCCTAGTCTAGCGACCTGGGGGTTCACCTGGGGTGGCCGGGAGTGGCCCACGTTCCCGGGGCCGCCGTTCTCCCAGCCCAGGACCACAGCCCGAGCACACAAACCCCGGGTTGCGACAGGCGGTCGGCCGCGGTGACCCGCGTTGGCACCGGTTCACCCGGGTTGGCATCCGCTGGAGAGCACACACCGCGCACATCACTTCTCGCCCACGACGATGGGATCCTGGTCGCCCCACCCGGCTCCGGCAAGACCGTTATGGCCTGCGCCGTGATCGCCGAACGCAACACCTCCACCCTCATCCTCGTCGACCGCAAAGCCCTCGCCGACCAGTGGCGCACCCGCATCCAACAGTTCCTCGACATCAAGCCCGGCCAACTCGGCGGCGGCCGACGCAAGCTCACCGGCACGGTCGACATCGCGCTGCTGCCCTCCCTCGCCCGACGTGACGACGTCGCCACCCTGACCCAGGGGTACGGGCACGTCATCGTCGACGAATGCCACCACCTCGCGTTGACCGAGCGGGACGAACAGCTGCGGGCGGACTACCAGCCCTACGGAGACCGGAAGCCTTACGTGGTGGCCGAAACCCTTGCCGCGCTGCACGGCCCCACCGACGGCACGGTGACGCTTCCGCGTCACCTCGACTGGTCCGGGCACGCCGAGTACGACCTGAACCGGCCCACGCGCCTGGCCAGCATGTACAAGGTGGTGCTCACCGAAACCAGTACGGTCGAGGATCTGCACACCTGGCTCAATGCCGACCTGCTGCGGCGGCTCTGGCCCACCCTGTGGCTGCCACCCCAGCTCCGCCAGCACTGGGAAGACGCCTTCCCCGAACTCGCCCCGACCCGCAGCAACGCGACGTAGCGGTGGGCCCCTTCCGCGAACCGCCCCGTTCGCCTGGCCCGCAAATCGAACATCGAATGACTGCATATCGAACGCTTCGGGTGCCGCAAATCGAAAGCAAGTGCCCTCGCAGATCGGAAATGCGGCGGTTATGATGACGCCGTGCCCACACCGCATCTAGTCCCCCGCCACGCTGCCGCGCAGGTCAACGCTGCTCTGGCGGACACCCGCGTCGTCTTGATCAGCGGGGCCCGCCAAGCGGGCAAGAGCACCCTGGTCCGCCTCGTTGCCGGCGATCGTCTGGCCGAGCGCCGCGATCTTGATCGGGCTCAGGACCGGGCGGCGGCGATCGCCGATCCGGTCGGGTTCGTGGACTCCTCCGAACTCCTGGTCATCGACGAGATCCAGCGCGCTCCGGAGCTCCTGTTGGCCATCAAGGCTGCCGTCGACGAGGATCCCCGTCCTGGCCGGTACCTGCTCACCGGGTCGGCTCGGCTGTTCGGCATGGTGGCTGCGCCGGACGCGCTGCCTGGTCGGATGGAAACCGTCGAGCTCTGGCCATTTTCCCAAGGCGAACTCGACGGAGCCCTGGACGGATTTATCGACGCCGTCTTCGCGCTCGGCCCGGACCTGCGACACGAGTCGGACGTGACCCGCGCCGACTACGCGGCTAGGATCGTGCGAGGCGGCCTACCCGAGGCCACCGCCCGCACCGACCCGCGCCGCCGCCAACGGTTCCTCGACGCCTATGTCCAGGCGCTCATCGACCGCGACGTCCGGCAGCTCTCCGACATCCAGCACAAGGGCGAGCTACGCAGGCTGGTACGCCTCCTCGCGGCCAGGTCCGCGACCATCATCGCCGCGAACTCCCTCGAATCCGCCCTCGGACTGAGCCGGCCGACGATCGTCCGCTACCTCCAAGCCCTGGAAGAGATCTTCCTGATCAAGCGGATTCCCGGCTGGTCCCGCAACCTCGGCACCCGTGCCACCGCCGCGCCAAAGCTGATCTTCGTCGACTCGGGCATCGCCGCCAACGAAATCGCGACCGACGCCCGGGCACTGCTCCGGCCGGGCGCACCGTTCGGGCCGCTGTTCGAGTCATTTGTGCTGTCCGAACTGTCCCGGCAGCTCACCTGGTCCGAGCAGTTCGTCGACCTGTCTCACTACCGCGACCAGAGCAGGTACGAAGTCGACGCGGTGCTCGAGAACCGAGCTGGTCAGGTGGTCGGGATCGAGGTCAAAGCAGCCAGCACCGTCGGACCCGACGACTTCCGCGGCCTACGCCGACTCGCCGACCGCCTCGGCGACGACTTCATCGTCGGCATCGTCCTCTATACCGGAACCGCCACGCTGCCGTTCGGCGACAGACTCCGCGCCATGCCGGTCAGCGCCCTATGGCAGGTTTCCGCCTCGACAGCAGATTGACCTCGCTCGCAGGCCGCTCCCCAGCCGTCAGGGGAGTGGGCATGCCCTCAACCGGGCGAGGGCGGTGGTGTGGTGGCGACGAGCAGGGTGAGTTCCCGGACCAGGTCGTCCAGGGACTGACCGGTCTGCGCGCGGACCAGTCCGAGGGCAAGGTCAGCGAGGAGGTAGAAGCCGAGCGTGCGGGCCTGGTCGGTGTCGAACGAGGCCAGCAGCGCCTCCGCGCCGGCGAGATCACCGCGGTGGCGGGCGGCGATGACCCCGGCGGCGCGCTGCACGAGGTCGGCGGCGACCGGAACCGGAACGGTCACGCCGGTCAGAGCTTCGGCGCGGCGGCGCGGGCGGCCTCGAACCGGGCGGTCACGTCGGCCCAGTCGACGAGATTCCACAGCCGGTCGACGTAGTCCGGGCGCACGTTGCGGTACTGCAAGTAGTAGGCGTGCTCCCACGCGTCGAACACCAACAGCGGCGTGGAGCCCTGCCCGACGTTGCCGTGGTGGTCGTAGACCTGCTCCACGATCAGCCGCTGCCCCAGCGGCTCCCAGGCGAGGACACCCCAGCCGGAGCCCTGCACGCCCTTCGTCGCCGCCGACAGTTGGCCAGCGAAGCCGTCGAAGGAGCCGAAGTGCTCGTCGATCGCGGCAGCCAGCTCACCGTCGGGGCGGTCGCCGCCGTGCGGGGACAGGTTGTTCCAGAAGATCGAGTGCAGCACGTGCCCGGAGAGGTTGAACGCGAACGTCTTCTCCAACCCGACCAGCGCCGCGAAGTCACCCTTGTCCCGGGCCTCGGCCAGCTGCTCCAGGGCGTCGTTGCTGCCCTTGACGTACGCGGCGTGGTGCTTGCTGTGGTGCAGCTCCAGGATCTCGCCGGACATCGCCGGCTCCAGCGCACCGTAGTCGTACGGCATGTCGGGCAGAGAGTAGACGGCCACCAGCAGCTCCTCACACCATCGTCGTCGCAGAGTTGGGCGGGCACCCCGGCGATGGTGCAGATCATCACGTTGCCGGAGCACCCGCCCACTGCTGCCAGCATTACGTAGTTGCCAAGCTTTGGCAATAAGAGCGGTCCAGAGTGAGGCGCGGCCCGACGTCGGGTCGGGCGCAGCACGTCACAGGAGACCGCCACAGCGGTCGATGGAAGAGTAGAGCCGACCAGCACTTACGCACTTCGCTGGGCTTCAGCCGGCGATCACAACGGCGCGCGGGTGCGACCGGCGCAGAAAGCTTGGAAAGAGAGAATCCGCAGGTCATCGGCCGTGCGGCTACACACGGAGCGTCGTCTTAGGAAACCGATGCTCTATCCCCTGAGCTACGAAGACGCGAGGGCCCAGTCTAGCGACCTGGGGTGGCAGGGAGTGGCACACGTTCACCCACGTTCCCGGGGCCGCCGTTCTCCCAGCCCAGGACCACAGCCCGAGCACACGAACCCGGGGTTGCGACAGGCGGTCGGCTGCGGTGACCCGCGTTGGCGCCGGTTGACCCCCGTTGCGATCCGCTGGAGAGAACACACCGCGCCATCATTGAAGATCAACGACATTCCGTCCGCAGGCCCACAGTCGGCGCCGCCACCGGAGACCAGGGAGCGCTCAGCCCGAGGTCGCTCGGATCCGCCGCGAATCTGACCATGATGGTCCCCCAAGCGTCCGCACATGCCGAGATCAGTGCGTTATCTGGCTAAGGCGCGCCTGGCCAGTCGGCCACGATGACCAATGGAACTGAGTCCGGCGACCGGTAGTCGTCCCCAGGAAGGTACTCGATGTGCTGATGCCGACGGACTGCCCGGTCATCGGCGGTCTCGGCTTGCTCAGCCACTCCATCGAGCCCGTCCCAGAGGATGTCGAGATACTCGCGACCACCGGAGAAATGCAGCGTGGTCCCGCCTTGCAGACTGACAAGCAGCGGGCCGGCGGTCGCCTCTTGACTGACGACCCCGCCGGTGATCGCCACCTCAAAGGGCTCGGGATGTTGGCGTAGCAGCCGGCCGAGGGCGCGGAGGGCAGCCGGCGGACCGGCAAGCTCCAGCTCGCCGCCGCTGACGGAAAGACGGCAGCACCGGTGATCGTCCATCGGCGCATTGTCCTTCACCTCGCGGCCCCTCGCGTCGCCGGCACCGCCTTCCGGATCTGCCGCGACGATGGCACCCTGCGATCAGCAGGTCGACTCGGGCAGCGGGCTTCGAGCGCCGGGTCACATCACGACGCGGACGCCGGGCCAGCGTTCGGTGGGGCGGTGGCGGGCGAGTCGTTGCCGGGAGATCTCCGGGCTGACTCTGGCCGGGTTGCGCCGCCACACCCCGTCGAGCAAATCGTCGAGGCCATGCGGGGCGCACACCGTGATCTTGTTGTGCGCGTCGAGGCGGATGGCCACGGCGGTGGCGTACTCGGGCCAGGTGGCAACGGCATCGGCGACGGTCCGCAACGGCGCCACCGGACCTCCGCCAATCGTTCGCCCGGCTGTCGCTGTTGGAATCCTGGTCAGTCGAACAACCGGCCCACAAGCGCGCCCTGGCCGGACTGCAGGACGTGCGCGGCCCGTAACGGTATCCAGAAGCACTCGAACCGGGTGGGCTCCTGCTCGCCGTCGTGGTCTTCCCGGCTCGCCCACCGTTCGGGCGTCGGCCCGTGCAGCGCCAACTCGAAGACGTGCCGACGCTGAATCTCGAAGCGGAGCGGGCTGATGTCGTACTCGATCGCCCCCAGCTTGCGCACGACGCTGAAGCCGGTCAGTCCGGTCTCTTCGCGGGCCTCGCGCAGCGCCGCGTCCGCCGGATCCTCACCGGGGCGGACGCTGCCGCCGGGCACCTGGATGCCCACCTCCTCGTAGCTGACGTCGGTGTGGCGGAAGACGAGCAAATGACCTTCCCGCACGACATAGCAGAGAACCTTGTTGGTGATCACCTTCTCGGGCACGGCGCCTTCCTCCACTCCTTTCCTCTGGTACGTCTACCCGGGGTCTGGCAGGTGCGGATCGGGCGGGCCGAAGATTACTGCCCGCAGACCACGGGTGAGGCTGCCCCTTTCCCGTCGGCGATGCAGGGCCGCGACGGCGCGTGCGAATGCGGTGTGCCAGTCGCCGGGGATGCGAGGTGCGCCGAGCAGGAGAGAACCAAGGGCTGCAGGCAGAGTGGTTATCGGTGCAGTCCCTGGGATGCCGCTCATGCGGTCGGCGCGTTGAGGACGCAGTCGACCGCCATGTAGAGGGTTTCGGTTTCGGACACCAGGATCGAGTCCTCGGCGGGTAGGGCTCGGGCGATGGAGAGCCCTTGGAGGACGGTGAGCAGGAACCTCACCCGGCGCGCGTGGTCTTCCCGGGGGAGCGCGCCTTCGTCAGCGAGAACGGTGAGCCAGTACTCGACACGATGCCACCCTGCCCGGTCGACGGCGAGATACGCCGCGCGTACCTCCTTGGTCGGTTCGGGGGCGATGAACGTCTGATACGCCTTGCTCCACGCCTCACGTGCCCGCTCTCCGACGCCGGCGGGGGCGAGCACCTGCCGGAGACAGCCGACCAGTCGATCTCGCGCGGGAAGCGATCGGTCGTGGATCGAGTCGTCGGGGAACATGTGCTCGTGGATTCTGGCGAGCACAGCGTCCTGCAACGCACGCTGAGTCGGAAAGTGGAACCTGAGCGAGCCTGTGCTCACCCCGGCCCGTGCCGCGACCGCACGCACGCTCAACCGCGCAGCTAGGTCCTCGGCGAGCATCGCCGCCGCAGCCGCGAGGATCCGCTCTCGTGAGCTGGCACTCCTGTCGTCCGATGTCATCCGGCACCTCCTAGTACATCGTACTAGCACGCCGTGCTAGCGTTGCCACTAGTACGGCGTGTTAGTGGAACGCGTCGGTCGACGGGGAGCGAGGCAACGTGATCGAGGACTGGCGGCAACGGCGGGCGGCCAAGCGCATCAAGAGCGGAGACGGCCGGGCGCTGAAACGCCTCCGCTGGTGGCAGCTACCCTTCCGCGCACTGTTCCACCTCGCGCTGCCCAACGGCAGCGGCGGCCAGACGGTGTACGCCGTCGACATCCCACGCCGGACCGACCCGGACGGCGGCAAGGCGAGAGCGCACCTGTATCTGGACGGCAGACACCACGCCGAGTCCACGCTCCCGGCGGCCTTCCCCGTGGAGGGCGGCACCATTGAGGTGGCGAACAGCGCATTCGGGCTCAAACGCTGCCACTACGTCACCACCGCGGGCGCCGAGTACCGGCTCTTTCCCGATCCGAAGTCCGCCGAAGGACGCCGCGCCCGCGTCGAACGCGAGCACCCGACGCTGAGCCGCTCGATCAGTCTCCTCTCGGTGCTGATGCTCGTCATCGGCGTGGGCCTGAACCTGCTGCAACTCGCCGGACCGGTTTCGCAGATTCCCACGATCGCGGAAAACGTCGGAACGTTCGAGTCGCCCGTCCGCTTACCGATCTGGCTCAACTTCGCCCTCGCCGTCGGGGCCGTACTGGGGAGCACCGAAAGGGCACTCCGCCTGCGTTACAGCGTGCTCGACCACGCCGGGAAGTAACCCCATTCACAGGAGGACAGCATGACCACGGCAATCAAGCCGAACTCTCTACTGACTCCCGGCGAGCCCCGCAACGGGCCGTCAGTCCCCACCGGGGTGGAATACCACCGGGTACTCGCCGGCGACAAACGCCGGATCGGTCGCGGCGTTCTCGCCATCATCCTCCTGCTGGCCGGGCTCGTCATCTTCCCGACGGCCATCGGCAGGGCGGCTGCGGTCATCGACGTCCAGCAGGGCAACACCCCGCCGATCCTGGGCGGCACCGACTACACGCCGCTCTACCACGCCAGCACCATGCTCTCCCTCGGCCTGCTCATTCCCTGGAGCATGCTCATCCAGCGGTGGCTCTACGGCGTGCCCGGTGCGTCCCTGCACTCCGTGACGTCGCGGTTCCGCTTCGACCTGCTCGGCAAGTCGCTGCTCATCTACGGTCCCGCCTGGCTGGTGGTCAACGCCATCGGAGCCCTCACGCCCGTCGAGGAATCCCCCTGGTCACAGACCGACCTCATCGCCATCTTCATCGCCACGATCCTCCTCACCCCACTCCAGTCGGCGGGCGAGGAATACGGCGTACGTGGGCTGATCTTCCGCGTGATCGGAAGCTGGACCCGCGGCCCACGGGCGGGACTGATCACCGGAGTGCTGCTCTCGAGCGCGCTGTTCACGGCCGCACACGGCGCGACGGATCCCTACATCGTCGTCTGGTACTTCGTGCTCTGGACCGGACTGGCCATCATCACCTGGCGCACCGGCGGGCTTGAGATCCCCGTCATGCTGCACGCCGTACTCAACACATTCAGCATCATCCTGGCCGTGGCCCTGCGGGTAGACCTCGGAAGCGCGCTAGGGGACCGCTCAGCCGGAGTCGGCACGCCGTATCAGCTCGTTCCCGCCCTTGCGGTCGTCGTCATCACCGCAACCATCTGGTGGCGTACCCGAAAGACAGGACCAGCACTCACCGCGGGCCGCAACACGCGGTCGTGACGGGGCGGTGGCGGCCCCGGCGGTGGGGCCGCCGGGGCCGCTGACCGCGACCCGGCTCGGCAGGCCGCAGCCACATCCACGCACTGCACCATCCGCGCCATGCCGGTCAGGGCCCCGAGAACCAGAGGGCGCGGCCTGCTGATCTTCGGCAAGCGATCGCCGCAGGGCCGCGCAGCGACCAGCACACGAAGCCAAGAAGTGAAAGCCGCGGGGTTGTCGGCCTTCGCCGGCAGGCACGCCGGACACGATGTGCAAGGAGCCGCGAGCAGGGTCTCGGGCACTTTCGCGCGCGTACGACATGGTGACGATCACCACGCTGGGCAAACTCTCCCCCTACGGAAGAGTAGGTTCGATGCCGATGATCGAGGCGTGGCCCCGGGTGGCTGGGGCCGGATCTGTGCGCGTCCGCGAGACGCCCGAGTGGAAATGGCTCTATGTCTTCTGTGCTGTCCGCGGTCGTCCGGCCGCGTCTGTCCCGTCCGTCGTGGCTGTCGCCGAAGGTGTTCCGCACCGAGGTCCTCGCCGGCCTGGTCGTCGCCCTGGCGCTGATCCCGGAAGCGATCTCCTTCTCGATCCTGGCCGGGGTCGACCCGCGGGTGGGGTTGTTCGCCTCGTTCACCATGGCGGTCACGATCGCGATCTGCGGTGGCCGACCGGCGATGATCTCCGCCGCGACCGGCGCGATCGCCCTGGTGGTCGCGCCGCTGGCGCGGGAGCACGGGCTGGACTACCTGATCGCGGCGGTGATCCTCGGCGGCGCGATCCAGATCCTGCTGGCGGCGCTCGGGGTGGCGAAGCTGATGCGGTTCATCCCGCGCAGCGTCATGGTCGGCTTCGTCAACGCGCTGGCGATCCTGATCTTCGCCGCTCAGATTCCGCACCTGCTCGGCGTGCCCTGGCTGGTCTACCCCCTCGTCGCCGTCGCCCTGGCGATCATGGTGGGGCTGCCCCGGCTCACCCGCGCCGTCCCGGCGCCGCTGGTCGCCATCGTGGTGCTGACCGTGGTCACCGTCGTCGCCGGCGTGGCGGTGCCGACCGTCGGTGACGAAGGTGCCCTGCCGGACAGCCTGCCCACCCTCGGCCTGCCGCAGATCCCCTGGACCATGGACACCCTCACCCTGGTCGCCCCCTACGCCGTGGGGATCGCGCTTGTCGGACTGATGGAGTCGCTGATGACCGCCAAGCTCGTCGACGACATCACCGACACCCCTTCCAACAAGACCCGCGAGTCCTGGGGCCAGGGTGTGGCCAACATCGTCACCGGGTTCTTCGGCGGGATGGGCGGCTGCGCGATGATCGGCCAGACGATGATCAACGTGAAAGCCTCCGGCGCCCGTACCCGGCTGTCGACGTTCCTGGCCGGCGTGTTCCTGCTGGTCCTGGTCGTCGCGCTCGGTGACGTGGTCGCCGTCATCCCGATGGCCGCTCTCGTCGCCGTGATGATCATCGTGGCGGTGTCGACGTTCGACTGGCACTCGGTCACCCCGGCCACTCTCAAGCGGATGCCGTACGGCGAGACGATCGTCATGCTCGCCACCGTCGGCACCACCCTGGCCACCCACAACCTGGCCATCGGCGTCGTCGCCGGCGTCCTCGCCGCCATGGTGATCTTCGCCCGCCGGGTCGCCCACCTCGTCGAGGTCACCAGCGTGCTCGACCCTGACGGCACCACCCGCATCTACTCCGTGCACGGGGAGCTGTTCTTCGCCTCCAGCAACGACCTCGTCGGCCAGTTCGACTACGCGAACGACCCCGACACCGTGGTCATCGACATGACCCACGCCCACGTCTGGGATGCCTCCTCCGTCGCCGCCCTCGACGCGATCACCACCAAGTACGCCGCGCGGGGCAAGGCCGTGGAGATCATCGAGCTGAACCAGCCCAGCGCCCGCATCCACGACAGCCTCGCCGGGCAGCTCGGCGTCGGTCACTGATGACCGCGACCAGCCGGGGCACCGGGCCGGAGCAACACGCCTCCGGCCCGGCCACTGGCCGCCTCATGCAGATCGGCGAAGCCGCCGAGCGGGTCGGGCTGAGCATCCGGACCATCCGCCACTACGAGGAAGCCGGCCTGATCGTCCCCTCCGCGCGCAGCGAGGGCGGCTTCCGCCTCTACACCGAACCCGACCTCGACCGCCTCGCCGTGGTCAAGCGGATGAAACCCCTCGGGTTCACCCTCGACGAGATGCGCGACCTGCTCGCTGTCCTCGACGCCCTCGACACCGCCACCGGCGACGACCGCGCCGAACTGCTCGACCGGCTCGGCATGTTCCACACCGCCGCCACCACCCGTGTCACCGCGCTCCGCGACCAACTCGCCATGGCTGAAGGCTTCGCCGAGACCCTCCGCGACGAACTCGACCACCACGGCAGCCCGGCGGGCTGAGCACCGCCGCTGCCGACTATCCCTGAACTACACGAGGACGGCGCCCTGGATCGCCTGACCTGGGGATCAGCGACCGGGCTTGCCGCAACCGAGGTGCGTCTCACGGCGCCCGGCCAGCCGGCTGAGCAGCGAGAGACCCTGACCTGGATCGGCCGGTCAGGTGCGCAGCACGTTGGCGTAGATCAGCCAGGCCAGCGCGGACTTGGCCGCGAGGCTGAGCACGATGTACGAGACCTCGCCGTAGCGGTAGTCACGCCACCGGCCGCGCTGGGCGTACTGCAGGGCCATGTTGACCGCGAAGCTCGCGAAGAGCAGGAACTGCACGATGATGATCGCCCACACGAAGCCGGGGATCTCCGGCGGCTGGGCGACGTAGACGCCGATCGCCAGCCAGGGAGCCAGGCCGACGAGCGTACCGAACCAGAAGGCGCTCCAGTCGGCGCGTCCCGGCGTCTGCTGCCGCTCCATCAGCAGCCCGAACAGGATCATCGCGGTGTTCGCGGCGAAGATCCCGATGACCGCCGCGAGGTCGCGGATCCCGACGAACAGACCGATCAGGACGATCATGATCGACGCACTGACCGAGTATTCGATCCAGCGGGCGTAGTTGGCGCGCCGGTCGAGGTTGCGCTCGTACCAGCGGTGCACGCCCGGCGCGGCGGTGACGAAGTGGTCGAGCGCGGCGAGGAGCAGGAACACCGCCACCGCCGGTCCGACGGCGATCCGGAAGGCCACCTCCGGGAGCGTCGCGTCCCGCAACGTCACCGGATCCGCCGTCAGGTACGACGCCGTGACCGGCAGGGACAGGTCGTTGCCGGCCGCCCACATCCAGACACCCTCGGCAGCCAGCAACACTCCGACGAGCACGTTGAACCCGCGCAACCGCCGGTAACGGTCACCGCTCGCCGCCGCGTGGTGCCCCATGCGCGTCACCATAGGTAGCCGAGGGAGCCGTCCGCCGAGTTTTGGACACATCACCGGCGCGCAGTGGCGGCTTACCGATCGCCCTTGTCGTCCCGCCACCCGTCGATGAGCGCCGGTAGTTCGCGCCAGAGGTAGTCGTAGAAGTCGCGCATCTCGGCGAGGCGGGCTCCGGCGAGGCTGCCCGCGCCGGCCACGGTGATGCCTTCTTCGGCGGCTTCCCGCAGGCTTCCGATCATCGCGTTCTGGCCGGACATGAGGGTGGCCCAGGCACCCTCGCGGAGCCGAAAATGCTCGCGGCGGCTGCCCGGAGCGGGTACCCGCTCGATCAACCCGACGGTCGCGAGGGACTTGATGGCGGTGGACACGCTGCCGGAACTGATGGCCAAAGTGTCCGCGATCTCGCCGGCAGTCATCGTCTCCTGGTCGGTGAACAGCAACGCGGCCAGCACGCGCGCCGTCATCCGTTGCAGCCCGCCCTCGGCGAGCGTCAGTGCCAGCTTCTCCGCCGGGCCGCTCAAAGCCATCCGCGCCCTCCCGTACTCCATCATCCGGAAGCCTAACATCTTGCAATCTTCAGAAATCTTTGAAAGTTCGATACTCTGCGAGACATGCCTGACGTGATCCAGCTGGAGAAGCTGACCAAGACCTACGGCCGCCGCCGAGGGCTGCGCGACCTCGACCTGTCCGTCGCCGAAGGAGAGGTGTTCGGCTACCTGGGTCCGAACGGGGCCGGCAAGTCGACCACCATCCGCGTGCTGCTGGACCTGATCCGACCGACCAGCGGGCGCGCGCTGGTGTTCGGGCACGACCCGCGCCGCGACGCGGTGGCGCTGCACCGACGCATCGGATACGTCGCCGGTGAATTCGTGGTCAACCCCCGGCAGCGCGTCGGTGAGTGCCTGACGTTCCTGGCCCACCTACGTGGAGGCGTACCGAAGGCCCGCATCGGCGAGCTGGCCGGGCGGTTGGAGCTGGATCTGACGGCACGGATCAAGACGCTGTCCAAGGGCAACCGGCAGAAGATCGGCCTGGTGCAGGCATTCATGCACCGCCCCGAGCTGCTGATCCTCGACGAGCCGACGTCCGGGTTGGACCCTCTGGTGCAGCAGACCTTCCTCGACCTGGTTCGCGAAGCCAGAGCCGACGGGCAGACGGTGTTCATGTCCTCGCACATCATGAGCGAGGTCGAGGCGGTCGCCGACCGAGTCGGCATCATCCGCGACGGCCACCTCGTCGCCCTCGACACGGTGGCTCGACTCCGCGACCGCAGCGTGCACGAATTCCAGGTCACCTTCGCCGACCCGGTCGACGAAACCGCACTCGCCGCCCTGCCGGAGGTGACCGGCCTGACCATCGACGGCCCAACCGCAAGGTTCCACCTGGCCGGCAGCCCCGACGGGCTCATCCGCGTACTCGCCCAGCAGCGGGTCACGAGCCTCCGCGCCACCGAACCCGACCTGGAACAGCTGTTCCTCACCTACTACCAGGCCGACGCTGCGAGCAAGGAGACCACGCATGCCTGACCTGCTGACCAAGACGCTGTGGGACGGCCGACGCGGCCTGGCCGGTTTCACCACCGGCACCGCCCTGCTCGGGGCGATGTACGCCGGCTTCTACCCCCAGGTCGCCGACGGCGCGATGGGACAAACCGCCCAAGGCATGTCTCCCGCGCTGCGGCAGGCGCTACGGATGGAGGACCTCTCCTCCGCCGCCGGCTACCTCGGCTCCAGCGTGTTCGGCATCATCGTGCCCCTGGTCGCCATCATCTTCGGCATCGCCACCGGCACCCGCGCCATCGCCGGCGACGAGGAAGCCGGCTACCTCGACCTGCCCCTCGCCCACCCGGTCAGCCGCACCCGCCTGCTGCTGCACCGCTTCGCTGCCCTGAGTGCCGGTGCCGTCCTCATCGCGGTGGTGGTCCTGCTGGCCATGCTCGCCGTCCGGCCCGGCGCACAACTCGACAGCATCACCGTCGGCCAGTTCACCGCCCAGTGTCTCGCCCTGGCCCTGCTGATCATCGTCTTCGGGACAATCGCCATCACCACCGGCGCGGCCACCGGGAGCCGGCCCACCGCCCTGGCCGCCACTGCGGGCATCGCCGTCCTCACCTACGCCGCCAGCACCCTCGCCGGCCAGATCGGCGCCGACATTCTCCGCTACGCCTCCCCCTTCCACTACTACATCGGCGGAGAACCCCTGCGTAACGGCTTCCAATGGGCCGACCTGACCATCCTGACCACCACCACCGCGGTCCTGCTGACCATCGCAGTCGCAGCATTCAACCGCCGCGACCTGACCAGCTGAGCTCGAACGGCCTGTGCCCTCGCCGCATGGCGCCGCGAACTGCTCAACGACGAGGAACGACGCTTCCGGCCGGCACCGCATACGCCGTCTTCACCGGCATCGGCGCCGTCGGGGGGCGATCCCCCTGGGCATCGTCGTCCACGACGAGCCTGTCCGGGTACGGATGCCGTCGCTGCTCAGCCATGACGGCGTGCTCCTGCGGCAGTCGTAGAGCCGCAGGAGCACGGCACGCGCAGGGGCGTCGGAGTAGCGCTCCCCGAACGGGGCAGCCGACGTCAGTCGATCCTCCCGCTGAACCGTTCCACCTGGCCGGCGCGTAGCTGCAGGTGAGCGGCGGCAAAGCGAGCCCGCATGCGGCGGTCGTGGGTGACCACGACCACCGCGCCCGGGTAGTCGACCAGCATCTGCTCCAACTCCTCGACCAGGGCCGGGCTGAGGTGGTTGGTCGGTTCGTCCAGCAGCAGCAGGTCGACCGGCTTGCTGACCAGGCGGGCCAGTTCGAGCCGGCGAAGCTGTCCGTAGGACAGCTCCCTCACCCGCAACCGCAGGTCGGACGACCTGAACAGGCCCAGCGACAGCAGCTCGTCCGGGTCACCGGACCGGCCGTCCGCGAACGCCTCCCACACCGTCAGGTCCGGCGGCCACGGCGTCATCTCCTGCCGCAGGTGACCGGTCCGGCCCCGGATGCGTACCCTGCCGTAGTCCGGTCGCAGCTCTCCGGCCAGGAGCCCGAGGAGGGTGGACTTGCCCGCGCCGTTGGGTCCGGTGACCAGCAGCCGGTCCGCGCCGCCGATCCGCAGTGAGGGTACGTACAGCCGGCCGGTGACGCGGACCTCGGTGAGTTCAGCGGCCGTCTCCGGGGCTTCCCGGCCGACGTCGCTGACGCCGGCCGCGAACCGCAGCGGGTCGGGCGGCGGTGTGACCGGGCTGTCCGTGAGACGCGTGATGCGCTCCTTGGCGTTGCGGATGCGTCCCATCGCGCCGTGGTCACGACCGCGGGCCCGGAAGGCGCCGTGCCCGAACTTGGCCATCGGCGCCCGTCGCGGGATCGCGGCGAGACGGAACGCGTTGGCGGCGGCGAGCCTGCGGTTACGGGCCAGCTCGTCGCGCCACGCTTCGTACTCCTGCAACCGGCGGCGGCGTTCGGCGGCCTTGGCGACCAGGTACCCGTCGTAACCGTCGCCGTGGCGTGTCACAGTGCCCTCGCCGACTTCCAGAATCGTGTCGGCGACTCGGCTGAGGAACTCCCGGTCGTGGGTGACCGCGAGCACGGTGCCGCGGTGCTGCCGCAGGTGCTCCTCCAGCCACCCCACGGCCTGGTCGTCCAGGTCGTTGGTCGGCTCGTCGAGCAGCAGCAGTTCCGGCTGGGAGGCCAGCGTGGCGGCCAGCGCCAGGCGGGAACGCTCCCCGCCGGACAGCGTGCCGAGTGCCCGCGTACGGTCCAGACCCGGCAGGCCGAGCCGGTGCATCGCCTTGTCGACCCGGGTGTCCGCCCCGTAGCCGCCCCGTGCCTCGTAGCGGGAGAGCAGCCCGGCGTAGCGCTCCAGGCCGGCGGTGAGCTCGGCCCTGGGCAGGCGTCCCAGTCCCGCCTCGGCGTGCGTGATCAGCGACTCCAGCTCGCGAAGATCGGCCAGCGCGAGATCGATCGCGTCCTGGACCGAGGCCTGTGGCGGCAGCGCCAGCGACTGGGCCAGGTAGCCGACACCGCCCGGGGCGACCACTGTCACGTCGCCGTTGTCCGGGAGGTCCACCCCGGCGATCAGGCGCAGCAAGGTCGACTTGCCGGCGCCGTTGTCGCCGATGACGCCGACCTTCTCGCCGGGTCTGACGCTGAAGGACACCGTGTCCAGCACGATGCGCTCGTCGTAGCGGCGGATGATGTGGTGCAGCGAGAGTTGCGACGTGTGCACAAGGCTCCTGTCTCGCACGTCGGTCCGGATGCACGCCTGGCGCGCGGGTGCCGTGTGCCAGGCGTTCTCGATCCGGTGGTGCCCTGACGTCCGCGCCGCCGCCCCGTCGGGCCAGGACCGCCGAGGCGGCACCGCGAACAGCTCCACCGGCGGAGTTCACGCTCGCTTTCGGAAGGTCGAACGCGCCCACAGATAGCCGACGAGCGCGATGGCCACGCACCAGGCGACCGCGACGGCCGCGTCGGTGGTGTCCGGCGCGCCGTCGAGCAGCCCGCGCACGGTCTCGATGATCGACGTGAACGGCTGGTACTCGGCGAACTGCCGCAGGCCCGGGCCCATCTTCTCGGCCGGGACGATCGCGCTGCTGAAGAACGGGAGCATGACCAGCGGCACGGCGGCCATGCCCGCCGTCTCCGGTGACTTCGCGGACAACCCCAGCGCGACGGTGAACCAGCCCGCCGCGAACGCGAGCAGCACCGTGACGCCGCCCACGGCGAGCCAGTCGACCAAACCGGCCTTCGGGCTGAACCCCAGCAGGAAGGCCACCCCGACGAGCGCCGCGACGGCGATCAGATTGGTCAGCAGGCTGGCGACGACGTGGCCCGCCAGGATCGCGCCTCGGGAGACGTCCATGACCTTGAACCGGTTGATGATGCCCTTGGTCATGTCGGAGTTCACCGCCGTCGCGGTGCCGCCCAGCCCGTAGCAGACGGCCAGCAGGATCAGGCCCGGCGTCGCGTAGTCGATGTAGTCGACGCCGACGTCGAAGGCGTCGCCGAACATGTAGACGAACATCAGCATGATGATGATCGGCATCAGGACGGCGTTGAACACCGACGTCGGGTTCCGGCCCAGGTGCTTGACGTTGCGGCGCAGCATGACGAGTGAGTCGGCGCTCATTTCGCGTCCACCTCCGTGGGGTGGCCCGTCAGGGCGAGGAAGACATCGTCGAGGTCAGGGGTGTGCACGGAGCACCCATCGGCGCTGAGGGAGTGCTCGTCCAGTCGGTCCAGCACGGCCCGCAGCGACTTCGTGCCGCCGTCGGCGGGCACCCGCAGGGCCAGCGCGTCGTCGTCGCGGGCCGCCTCGGGGAAGACCCCCGCGGCGGCGTCGAGGTCGGCGGCGGTGGCGAACCGCAGGCGTACGTGGGTCCCGGGAACGAGGCGCTTGAGCTCCTCGGGCGTGCCCTGCGCGACCAGGCGACCCCGGTCGAGCACCGCGACGCGGTCGGCCAACTGGTCGGCCTCCTCCAGGTACTGCGTGGTGAGGAAGACGGTCACACCGTCGGCGACCAGGTCCCGCACGATCGACCACATGGTGCGGCGGCTGCGCGGGTCCAGGCCCGTCGTCGGCTCGTCCAGGAAGATGATCTTCGGGTCGCCGACCAGCGTCATCGCCAGGTCGAGCTTGCGCCGCATGCCGCCGGAGTAGGTGGAGGCTGGCTTGTCCGCCGAGGCGGTCAGCTCGAACCGGTCCAACAGGCCCGCGACGATCCGCCTGCCGTCGCCGGTGACCCTCCGGTTGAGGTCGACCATCAGCTGGAGGTTCTCCCGGCCGGTCAGCAACTCGTCGACGGCCGCGAACTGGCCGGTGACGCCGATCGCGGCGCGGACCGCGCGGGCGTCGGTGGCGAGGTCGTGGCCGGCGACACGGACCGTGCCCCCGCCGGCCGCCAGCAGCGTGGTCAGCACGTTGACCGTGGTCGTCTTGCCCGCGCCGTTGGGGCCGAGCAGGGAGAAGATGGTGCCGGCGGGAACCTCGAAGTCGATGCCGTCCAGGACGGACCTGTCCTTGTACGCCTTGCGCAGGCCCGAGACCGAGATCGCCGGGGCCGTCACGCGGTCACCTCGGCGGCGTCGAGGGCCGCGACGATCTTGTCGATCATGTCGGTGAGGGCGGGGCCGGGCTCGCCCTGCCGACTCCGCACGCCCGCGTCGAGGGCGACGACGACGGTACGGCGGAAGTTGTCGGCCTCGCTCGGGTCCTGGGCGGCGAGCAGGCGCATCGCCTCGGTCAGCGCCGGCAGCACCCGGTCGGCGATCGCGGCCACCGACCTGCCGCTGAGGTCCACGCCCGTCGACTTCTCGGCGAGCACGTGCCCGACCAGGCCGGTTGCCGAGGCCAAGGCGATGGATCCGTCGGTGGCTATCCGATGGGGTGAGCCGCCGGCGGCTCCGGCGGCCGACAGCAACGTGACGGCGCCGTACGCGGCTGTGCGGAGCGTGAGTTTGTCGTGGGCGGAAAGGTTGACGGTCATGGTGACGGGCTCCTGAGGGTGACGTCGCCGGATTTCGGGAGAAGGGGTGAGCGGCGGGCCGCGATGGTGCGGGGGGTCTCGGCATCCGGCCGGGACGACGCAGTCTCTCGGGCGTACCACACTTTTCATGACAAACCTCTCCTCGGTGGCGCGCGTGGGCTCGGCGCCCGCTGTCGTGGTGGTCGCTGCCGCCGGTTACGGCAGGGTGATCTCGTAGCGGAGACTCCGCCCGAGAGGGCGGAAGCCCAGGTGCCGACGCAGGGCCTGCTGGGCCGGGTCGTCATGGGCGGTACGGGTCTCGATCTCTTCGACGTGCGGATCGATCTCCCGTACCCGCTTGATCAGAGCGGCGTTGACCCACAGGCCCAGTCGACGCCCGCGATGGCCGGCACGCACAGCCGGCCCGTACTGGCGGGCGCGGCGCTCCCGCGGCCCCTCCCTCGTCGCCAAGGCGTAGGCGACCAGGCCACCGTCCGCCTCCGCCGCGCTCACCACCGCGTCACCGGGACGGCTCGGTCGCCGAAGCATCTGCTCGACGCTTGTCGCGCCGCACAGGTCTCCGGTCCAGTAGCGCAGGCGGTATCCGGGATGCTCGACGTCGACCAGCTCACCCAGCCAGGCGTGGTGGACATCGCAGTAGGTGAGCAGGTCGTGACCCCAGGATCCGGTACGCCGGAAGCCGTGCCGGACACAGAACGACTCCCCCGCGGAACCCGCGGCGACCTCGGCGACCAGCCGTCGGCCCGCAGCGTGGGCACCGGCGGCGGCCAGCAGTCGCGAGCCGATCCCCCGTCGGCGCCATGACGGCTCCACGTGCAGACTCAGTTCGAGAGTGCCCGGCGGCACGGCCCCCGGCAGTGGCGACCCGCACTCGAACGGCTCGACCGGACGCAGGCCGGCGACCCCCGCCACCAGGCCGGGGGAGGTCACGGCATGCCACCGCGCGGCGCCGAGGTGATCCGGCTCCGCCACGATGTCGATCCGGCGCTCGCTCATGCGTCCACCATCGTCCGGCCGCCGCTTGCGAACAACGCCGAAGATCGCACCGCCGCATTAGTCACGGGTAATCGATCGACAGCCTGCCCGACCGCGACCGGGGGGCCGGGTCACGCACGGGCATCGTGTCGCTGTCGCGGCCCTAGACTCTCCGTTCGAGCGCGATGATCGGAGATGGGGCCGCACGGTGGAACTGCGTGACATCGAGATCTTCCTGACGCTGACCGAGGAACTCCACTTCGGTCGTACGGCGGAACGCCTGCACGTGTCCCAGTCACGGGTCAGTCAGTCGATCAAACAGCAGGAGCGCCGGATCGGCGGGGGCCTGTTCGAGCGTACGAGCCGGGCCGTCCGGCTCACTCCGCTCGGCGAGCGACTACGGGACCGTCTCCGCGCCGGCTACGACGAGATCATCTCCGGCATCGAGGAGGCCACCGCCACCGCCCGCGGCCAGGCCGGCACACTGACCATCGGCACCATGGCCACCCAGTACCAGTCGATAAGGACCGTCCTCGACCTGTTCCGGCAGCGACATCCACAGTGTGAGCTGCGCATGCGCGAGATCCTGCCGGTCGACCCGTTCGGACCGCTGAGGGCCGGCTCGATCGACATCGGGATCCTCTGGCAACCCGTCCGCGAACCCGACCTCGCGGTCGGGCCGGTACTGCACAGCGAGAATCTGGTCCTGGCCGTCGCCGCCGGCCACCCGCTGGCCGGCCGGCACGAGGTCGAGCTGGAGGATCTCGGCGATCACCCGGTCGTCCACCCCGAGGGCCCCATCCCCGACTACGTGTGGGAGGCACACACCCCATCCACCACACCGGCCGGACGGCCCATCCGGCGCGGACTGGGCATCGCCACCCTCGAGGAGGCATTGCGGGCGATCGCCGACGGCGGCGTCGTGTCCCCGATCGGATCCGACGCGGCATCCACCCGGCAGCGAGGCGACATCGTCTTCCTCCCCATCACCGACGGACCGGTGCTGCACTACGCGCCGGTGTGGCGCAGCGGCGGGGAGACTCCCCTGATCCGCGCCTTCGTCCAGGCCGCCGCGGAGGCGCGGACCAGACCGCCGTCGTCGCCCGGCAGCCACACCGGCGCCCCTCGCACCGGCGCAGCGTCGGACATCGGCGCGTAGGCGAGGTCGGGCCGGGGACAGAACTGTGCCGAGTGCTCACCGGCTGGAGCCGGAGCCGGGACACGCCGGCACGGGTCCAGAACTCGCCGCCGGCAGATCGCTGAACGAGGGAGCCGGTTCAGCTGCCGGAACCAACCGCACCGGCCCGCGGTCAGGTTGCCGGCGCTCACCCGCAGGCACGCTTCGATCGAGGCGTACGCGGTCGGCTGTTCGGGCACGGACGCCGAGGGCCCGGCGCGGAGAACGATCCTCCGCGCCGGGCCCGGGTCGGTTCCGGTCAGGCGGCGCAGGTGGCGGTCGCGCCCTGGCCGGTGCCGGTGCCCTGGAAGCCGAAGTTGGTGGTCTGGCCGGCGCCGACCTGCCCGTTGTAGCCCACATTCGTGAACCGGACGGTGCCGCTGGTGCCGCTGGCCTGGGCGTTCCAGGTGCCGGTGATCGTGGCACCGCCCGGCAGCGCGACGGTCACGGTCCAGCCGTTGATGGCCGCGGAGCCCGCGGTGACGTTCACGCTCGCGGTGAAGCCGCCGTTCCACTGGTTGATAGCGACCGCCGCGGAGCAGCCGTTCCCGGCCGGCGGCGGCGTGGTCGGCGGCGCCGTGGTGGGCGGCGCGGTCGTCGGCGGAGCCGTGGTCGGCGGCGCGGTCGTCGGCGGGTTGGTCGTCGGCGGCGCGGTGGTCGGCGGGTTCGGCGCGCCGTTCGCCAGGCTGAAGGCCAGGTCCGGCTGGAACGAACCGGCCGTGTAGCGGCAGCCGTCCGCCTCACCCGGGGGTTTCACCCAGAGGTACGCGTCGATGTTGGCATCGCCGGTGTTCGTCGTCGGGTACTGCCCGATGCGCCGGTCGGTGTTGTCGTCGGCGCACCAGTCACCGGCGGCTCCCCCATTGCGGCTGGTGTCGATGACCTGCCGCTTGCCGGAGATGCCCATGCCGTTGAGCGCGGAGATGACGGCCCGGCCGAAGTTCGCCTCGCTGGAGGTGGGGTTGAAGTTCGACACGTTGGTGAAGAAGCCGTCGGCGTACTGCACGCCGGCCGCCCGGAGCCGGTTGGCGGTGTCGTTGGCGCTGTTCCAGGTGGAGTGACCGCCGTCGAGGTACACCTTGGCGCTCGGGTTGGCCGACTTGATGGTCTGGGTCGCCGTGGAGAGCGCCTGGTTACGGGCGTTGAGCTCGCTGGGGCTCAGGCAGGTCTGGAGCGCGAGCGAGTCGGTCTCCAGGATGATCAGGACGGTCTGGTTGCCGAGTCCTCTGGCGAAGTTGGACACCCAGGTCTGGTACTGGTTGAGGTCCGGCGCGCCACCGGCGCTGGCGCCGCCGCAGTCCCGGTTGGGGATCTCGTAGACCGACAGCACCGGGATCTGCTGCGCCGAGTTGGCGGCGCCGACGAACGCGGAGACCTCGGACTGGATGGTCGACGGGTTGAAGTTGGCGTACCAGCGGGCCTGCGGCTGGCTGGCGATCTTGTCGCGGATGACGGCGGCGCGGGAGTCGCCGGGGTTGGCGGCGACCCAGCGGACGACCGCCGAGGACGGGTCGCGGTAGAGCGATCCGGACACGGTGCCGGCGGACGCGCCGCCGACGGCGAAGCCGACGCCGGCCACGGCGAGGCCCGCGACGGCCGCCATGCTGATGGCCGCTGATCTGCGGCGGGACGAGAGGATAGCCACGTCGTGTTTCCTCCTGATCACATAGATGTATCTAAGTTTGTGGGAGCGTTCCCACGACGGTAACGGAGGTGCGCGTCGATGCCAAGATGTGAACGACCGCCACTGCCCCGTAATCTGGCACCGGTCGACGAAGCGGGCGCGGGAGGAAGACCAGGCATGACGGCGTTACCAGGCCAGCGTCCAACCACGGCGAGTTCGCCGGTCGCCGGACGGCCGGCGGACGAGGATCTGCGGACGCTGTTCGGGCAGTCCATCGCCGTCTTCGCGGCGCTCGCCGGGCCGACGCACGTGGTGGAGGCGGCGAACCCGGCGTTCTTCACCGCCATCGGCGAGGAACGCGCGCGCACCGGGATCCCGCTCGCCGAGTTGATGCCGGAGCTGGACGGCCAGGGCTTCATCGCGCTGCTCGACGAGGTCTACCGTACTGGCGAGTCGTACACCGGCCACGACGCCCGGATCATGCTCGGCAGCGGATCGCAGGCGCGGGAGACGTTCTTCGACTTCACCTACGAGGCACGCCGCGACACCGACGGCACGGTGACCGGGATCCGCGTGATCGGGGTGGAGACCACGCAGGTCAAGCACGCGCAACGGCTGATGGCCGAGCACCGCGCCATGCTGGAGCAGATCGCCCGGCAGGCGCCGCTGGCCGAGGTGCTCGACGGGATGGCCCGCTGCATCGAGAACCTCGCGCCCCAGGAGGTGCTCGTCTCCGTCCTGCTCGCCGACGCCGACGGCCGGCACCTGCGCCACGGCGCCGCGCCCAGCCTGCCCGACTTCTACAACCAGGCCATCGACGGGATCGCCACCGGCGAGGGTGTCGGCTCGTGCGGCACCGCCGCGCACCGGCGGGAACCGGTCATCGTCACCGACATCGCCAGCGACCCGTTCTGGGCCGACTTCCGCGACCTGGCCGAGCGGGCCGGGCTCGCCGCCTGCTGGTCCACGCCGATCCTGGCCCGCGACGGCAGCCTGCTCGGCACGTTCGCCATGTACCACCGCACCCCGCGTGTCCCGCGCGACACCGACCTGGCGCTCGCCCGGGTCTTCACCGGCACCGCCGCCCTGGCCATCGAACGCCACCACATCGAACAGGCGAAGACCGACGCGGACGCCCGCGCCCGGGCCGCCCACGACGAGCTGGCCCGGGTGGTGCGGGCGGAGCGGGAACTACGGGCCGAGGCGGAACAGCGCGCCGCCGCCGCTGCGGAACTCACCGCCCGGCTGCGTGCCGCCGCCGCGGCGCAGGCCGCCACTCCCCGCCCCGAGCGGTGTCAGCTCGGCGGCGGCGACGGCTGCACGGCACCCGCCGAGATCAAGATCGCTGACTCGTGGGGCGACTCGGCGTGGGGCTGCCCGCTCCACGTCGAGGAGGCAATCATCAACGTGCGTTCGGTCTTCGTCGCCAACGAGGAACTCGGCGGCCTGGCCGCCTACGTCAACCGCTGACCACTCGACCGGCGCCCGGCGGCACCGTCAAGGGGACCGGTGCGCGCGGCCGGGGCCCTCGCCCCCGGGCGACGGTCTAGCGTCGGTCGGGCGCGCCGGCCGGCTCACGAGCGGGGTGCGCCGCGGTGAACGGGCTCCGCAGGCGGGTCATGGTTTCGACGCTGACGTCCGCGATCGGACTGCGCGCGTCGTCTGTGGCTCCGGCCCCCTCCACACGGAAGGGGTTCAGGGCGAACGTGTCGTCGGGCACGAAGTGCTCCAAGGGAATCTGCACGGCAGCGCTCGACTCAGTCGTCGCGGCTGGGAAACCGTGGGAGAAGCAAGCGGTGGCGATCAGTCATCGGTACCCCGCGTCGTCAGCCTAGCGCGCATCGGCCGGGCGGGCGCGCCACGGCCGGAATCGGCGACGTGCTCAGAGCTGGACGACGTGGCCCACCCGGGGTGGCGTACGGCCCGCGAGCACGTCGAGCCACGCGTCCCGCAGCGCCTCCGGACCGGTGCCGACCCGCACGTCGAGCCATCCGCTCACCACCCGGGAGAACCGCTGCCAGGCGTCGGCGAACCGCTCGTCGAGGCCGGTCCGGCCCCAGTCCTGGCTCCGCTTGCGGATGCGCACCGGCGCGAAGAAGACCTCCCCGGCGGCACCCGCGTTGGGCGTCTGCTGGGTGAGACCGACGGCGATGTCCCGGACCAGCAGGTCACCGAGGTGCGCGCGCAGGGCGGCGCGGGTGGTGGGTGAGCCGGACAGGTCGAGGTAGACGGTAGGTACGGCGTCGAGCGTGCCGATGTCGTCGTAGGAGAGGACCTCGTCGTAGCAGCCGAGCGACCTGGTGAAGGCGAGGTTGCCCGGCGCGGTGAGCCCGATCAGGCGTGGGCCGCGACCGTGCAGTTCGAACGCTGTGGCGTACGCCGTCTTGCTCGACGCGGACGATAGCACCAGCGACCGCGCGCCGTAGGCGTCCTCGTCGATCACCTGGTCGGCGAGCATGAACGAGGTGAAGAACAGCGGGCGGAACAGGATCAGCAGGTCCTCCTGCTCCGCCCGGTACGCGGGGTCGCCGCCGGTGGACCGGTAGGAGTTGTACGGCGAGGGCAGGCCGGCCCGGTGCGCGCTGGCGTCGCGGAACCCGGACTCGTCCACCCGGTCGGGGCGTACCACAAGGTGCCCGGCGGGCGGCAGATAGCCGTAGACCCGGCCCCCCGGCTCGACTACGGCCACTGTGGAGGCGACCACCTCGGCGAAGCCCCACAGTGGTGGGAGGCCCCACCCGTCGTCGAGCCCTCGGGGCTGCGGCGGGAAGAACTCCCAGTAGCGCATCGCCTCGCCGAGCACCGCGTAGGTGACGTTGTTGGCGGTCAGGCCGACGCGGTCCACGCGCAGCAGCGCCTCCCCGTCGGCGAGGTCGGGCACGGTTCCGTCGACGAGTGTGGTGCGAGCGAGGTCGTCACGGGCCACAGCGAACGTCCACGAGTCAGCCATGACCTGACGCTAGGCAGACGCGAAACTCCAGACAAGTGCACTGGGAGTGCAAAATCCCACTCGACCGGACCGTTGCGCGCCACCGAGTTAGCGGTGACGAACACCGGTCAGCTCCGCCGCCGCAGCCCAGCACCACCCCGGTTGAGGCCGACGATCGCGCCGTTGAGGGCGGTGGCGAAGAGGGTCCACGCGACGTACGGGGCGAGCGCCGCCCCGGCGGCACGGTCGGTGCGCGCGGCGCGGCGCAGCAGCACCAGGCTGGACGTGTTGAGCGCGGCGATCTCGGCCAGCGCGGCGCCGGGCCTGCGGGCGCCGAAGAACAGGGCGGTCCAGCCGGCGTTGAGCGCCAGGTTGAGCGCGTACCCGCGGGCGAAGGCGGCGCGCTCGGGCCCCTCGGAGCGGTCCAGCGCCCGCGCGCCGGCGATTGCGATCAGCCCGTACAGCGGAGTCCAGACCACGGGGAACGCGGCCGACGGCGGCTGCCAGGCGGGCTTGCGCAGGCGGCGGTACCAGCGCGACGAGGTGCCGGTGGAGGTGGCCGCGGCGCCCGCGGCGGCGGTCGCGGTGACTGCTGCCGCGGTCTTGACCAGGGTCGGTACTCGCATACCAGGTCAGCTACCCGGCCAGCGGCGAATGAACCCGCGCCATTGAAAGATCCACTTCCGGGTACGCCTCGACGCACAGATCCTTCACGGGAGCATGCGGAACTCGTAGACGATTTTCATGCCCTTCGATAGCCTCGCCATTCAGTGATGCTTGTCGATAGGAGACCCCCATGCGACGGCTCGTGCTCTCCTTCACGCTGGCGGCGATCGGCGCCTGGGCCGTGGTGCCGGCCCCGGCCTCGGCCGCACCCCGCCCGGCACCCACGCCCGTCACCGACGCGGTGACCGCGAAACTCCTCGGCCAGGCCGACGCCGCGACCCGGACCGCCGGGCCGCAGCGGACCCGGGTCACAGTCACCCGGGCGAGCGGCGGATGGGCCTTCGGCACCGCGGTGCTGCTGGCGGACCGGTCCCGGGACGCGCACCCCACCGGGTCGGTCTTCCTCGCGCGGGCCGACGGCGAGGGCTGGACCGTCGCCTTCGACGGCGAGGCGTCGTTCGGTGACCTGGCCGCCGCGTCACCGCTGGTGAACAAGGACGAGAAGACGGTGTTCACCACGCCCGTCGCACCCCTGTACGCGGGGAGCGACTTCCGGACCGGCATGGCGCTGCCGTTCGCGGTCGGGCAGACGTGGACGCTCACCGGCGGGCCGCACGGCTGGGGCGGCGGCGCGCCGTGGAGTTCCGTCGACCTCGCCGGCGGCGACCAGGTGGTCCGGGCCGCGCGGGCCGGAACCGCGTACACGATGTGCACCGGGTGGATCCGGGTCATCCACGACCGGGGCTACTCGACCGACTACTACCACCTGTGGAGCAGCATCGCGGTCAACGGCGCCGCCGTCGGGCAGGGCGCCTACCTCGGCTACACCGGCACCGACGTCACCTGTGGCGGCTCCGCCACCGGCCGGCACGTGCACTTCGGGCTGCGGCAGAACTCGGCGTACGTCCCGATCGCCGGGCACGGCATCGGCAAGTGGGACTTCGTCAGCGGTGCCGGCGAGTACCAGGGCGGCGCCCGGCACGGATCCGCCTTCGCCGGCGTGGGCGGCGCCGTCTACAACTACGGCGCGCTCGGCTTCAACCAGGGAGTCGTCGACGCCAACGGCGGCGGCACGCTGACCCGGCGGTCCGGTCCCGGAACGGGGTACGGCGTCCTCGGTTCGCTCGCGGACGGCGCCACGGTCACCGTCTCCTGCTCCGCCAACGGCACCTCGCACACCGGCCGGTACGGCACCACCGCGTTGTGGGACCGGCTCAGCGACGGCAGCTGGGTGTCCGACGCCTACCTGTCCACCGGCGTGAACGGGCCGATGAACGGCTGGTGCTGACCACTCCGGGCCGCGCGTGACCGCGCGCGGCCCGGCCTCGCCGGCCGTGCGTGCGGATACCTGTGACTGCTACCTTCCGGACGCATGGACGACTCCCCTCGCTGGTACCGCCCGGCCCCCGACGTGCTGCTCCTGGTCGGCAGCGCCACCGCACTGCTCGGCTACCTGATCCCGTGGTTCCGCGCCAGCCGCCTCCACCAGTGGTCGTACTCGGGATGGGCCTACCTGGAGACCGAGGGCGGCTGGACCTGGTTGGTCGTGGTCTCGCTGGCGATCGCCGTTATCGCGGGCCTCTGGGCCGGGCGGAGCACGGCGTGCGCCAAGCTGGCGGTCGGTGCGGCGGTGGCCGGGATGTTCCTCGCCGGTGCCGTGGTCGCGGTGAGCCTGGGCGCGCTGCCGGAGCGCGACAGCATCAACTGGGTCGGTGAGCTGCCCTTCGAGATGGGACTGCCGCTCATGGCCGTCGGATTCGGGGCCGTCGTCGCCGGGGCGCTGGGCACCGTACGCCGCCCGGTCGAGGAGTGACGCGACGTCACGCCGCCGGCAGGTCCACCACCCGGGTGGCCCAGCGGGCCATCAGCGCCGGGTCGTGGGTGATGACCAGGACCCCGGCGCCCTGGCGGCGCTGGTAGTCGCCGATGACGGCGGCGACGTGCGCCTGGGTGGAGGCGTCGAGCATCGCGGTGGCCTCGTCGCAGAGCAGGTAGTCCGGCCGGTGTACCAGGGCGCGGGCCAGGCAGGCGCGTTGCAGTTGCCCGTCGCTCACCGCGTGCGGGCGGCGGGTCAGCAGATCGGCTGTCAGCCCGGCCAGGTCGGCCAGTTCCGCCGTACGGGCGGCGGCCTGCTCGCGGGACGTGCCGGTGGCGCGGAGCGGCTCGGCGATGATGTCGGCGAGGCTGAGCCGCGGGTCGGTGGCGGCGCGCGGGCTCTGGAACAGGATCGCGACGCGGGTACGCACGTGCGCCGGCAGGCGGTGACGTACGCCGCCGAGCGGTTGCCCGTCGATCGTGACGTGGCCGCCGTCCGGGGCGTGCAGCAGGGCGAGGACGCGGGCGAGTGTGGACTTGCCGCTACCCGACGGTCCGCGCAGCCCGACCGTCTCACCCGGGGCGATGTGCAGGTCGACCCGGTCGAGGACGCGCTGCCGGCCGTACGCGACGGAGACCTGGTGCGCGGCGAGCCCGGCGGCCGGCGCGGCGCCCCGGGCGGCGGCGTCGGTGGGGCCGGGAACCGTGAGCGTCATGCCGGTACCTCCTCGCGCAGCGGGTGGTGACAGGCGACCCGGCTCGCGGCGGCGAGGCGGGGCACCGTCGCGCAGGTGTCGGTGGCACGGGCGCAGCGCGGGGCGAAGGCGCAGCCGCCGGGCAGATCGGTGAGCGCCGGCGGGTGGCCGGGTACCGGGACGAACGCGCGATCGGGCAGCGCGTCGAGCAGCCCGGCGGTGTACGGGTGGGCCGGGTCGTCGAACAGCACCTCGGCCGGACGGTGTTCGACGATGCGGCTGGCGTACATCACGGCGACGGTGTTCGCGACGCGGCGCGCGGCGGCCAGGTCGTGCGTGATGAGCAGGACGGCCGCGCCGGTGTCGCAGCGACGGCGCAGCAGGTCCAGCGTGTGGTCGACGAGCGGCCGGTCCAGGCCGGTGGTGGGCTCGTCGGCGAGCAGCACCGGCGGGTCCGGCGCGAGAGCCAGCGCGGTGGCGAGCCGCTGGGCCATACCGCCGGACAGCTCGTGCGGGTACCGGTTCAGGTCGGCCGGGTCGAGGCCGACGTCGGCGGCGATCCGGTCGGCGGCGGCCGGCGCGTCCCGGCGGGTGTGCCCGTGGGCACGCAGCGTCTCCTCCAGCAGCTTCCGCCCGGTACGGACCGGGGTGAGCGCGGTGGCGGGGCTCTGCGGGACCAGGCCGACGCCCCGGCCGCGTACGTGCCGGGCAAGGTGCCGCTCGCCCGCGCCGATCAGGTCGACAGCCTCGCGGCCCGGCGCGTGCAGGCGGGCGTGCCCGGTGACGGCGGCGTTGCGCGGCAGCAGGCCGAGCAGGGCGTGCGCGAGTACGGACTTGCCGCACCCGGACTCACCGACCACCGCCAGTAGCTCGCCGGGCCGCAGCGTGAGGCTCAGGTCGGTGACGGCGTGCACGACCGCGTCGCGCAGCCGGAAGCGGACGGTCAGCCCGTCGACGGTCAGCAGTGCCGGGGCGGTCACAGGTGCAGCTCCGCCCGTACGCGCGGGTCGAGGCGGTCACGCCACCGGCCGGTGAGCACGGCGAGCGCCAGCGTGGTCGCCACCAGCAGGAGGCCGGGGACGATGCTGGCCCACCAGGCGCCGGTGAGCAGCGACCGCTGCCCGTCGTTGATCATGTTGCCGATCGAGGCGAGGTGCGGCGGCAGGCCGAGGCCGAGGAACGACAGCGCGGTCTCGTGCCAGACGGCGTGCGGCACCATCAGCGTGGTCGCCAGCGCCAGGCGCGGCAGCACGTGCGGTAGCAGGTGCCGGGTCAGCACCCGGGCCCGGCTCGCGCCGCCGGAGATCGCGGCGTCCACGAACGGCCGGTTGCGCAGGCTGAGCAGCTCGGAGCGGACGATCCGGGCGGTGGACAGCCAGTGCGTCAGCGCGATGGACGCGATCACGGCGCCGAGGCTGGGACGCAGCATCGCCACGATGAAGATGCCCAGCAGCAGGTGCGGCAGCGCGGCGACGGTGTCCACGACGCGCATCAGCGCCCGGTCGACCCAGCCGCCGACGCTACCGGCGACGGCGCCGACCAGGCCGCCGATGACTGCGGCGACGAGCGCGGCGACCGCGCCGACGAGCAGCGAGACGCGCAGGCCGTAGAGGCTGCGCAGAGCCACGTCGCGGCCGAGGTCGTCGGTGCCGGCCAGGTGCTCCGGCGAGGGCGCGAGGCGGGTACGGGCCAGGTCGACGGCACTCTGGTCGAGCGGCCACAGGACCGGGGCGAGCAGCGCGGCGGCGACGACACCGGCGAGCACGACGACGGCGACTGTCGTGCCCGCGCTGCCGGGACGCCACAGGCGCCGGACGCGCGCGGGGAGGGCGAGGTCAGTCATCGAGGCGTACCCGGGGGTCGGCGGCGGCGTAGGCGAGGTCGGTGACCAGGTTCGCGGTCAGCACCACGACGGTGGTCACCAGGGTCGTGGCCGCGAGCAGCGGGAAGTCGGCGCCCAGCGCGGCCTCGACGGTGACCGCGCCGAGGCCGGGCAGGGAGAACACGGTCTCCACCAGGACCGCGCCGCCGACGAGTTCGGGCAGGTGCGTGCCGACCAGGGTGAGGAACGGCAGCAGCGCGGTCCGCAGCGCGTGTCCGAACAGGACGACCCGGCCGGGGAGCCCTCGGGCGCGGGCGGCCAGGACGTGGTCGTCGCGCAGGCTCTCGGCGACCGCGTCGCGGACGAACAGCACGAACCACGGCGCCTGCGAGATCGCCAGCACCGTCACCGGGAGCACCAGGTGCCGGGCCACGTCGGCCGGGTCGGTGCCGGTGGCGGTGATGTCGGTGAGCCCGCCGGCGGGCAGCCAGCCGAGGCTGAGCGCGAACACGGCGATCGCCGCGAGACCGATCCAGAACACCGGCATCGACTGCACGGCGTACGCGACGGCGCGCAGCGCCCTGTCGAACCAGCCACCCCGCCGGTACGCGGCCAGCGTGCCGAGCAGCACGCTCGCCACCAGCACCAGGGCGAGCGCGGTGCCGACGAGCAGCAGCGTCCAGCCGGCCCGGGCGGCGAGCACCGAGGTGACCGGCTCGTGCCGGCTCGTCGACCACCCGAGGTCGCCGCGCAGCAGGTTGCCGACCCAGCGGGCGTACTGCACCGGCAGCGGGTCGTCGACACCCCAGTTGGCGCGGATCTGCGCGAGGTTCTCCTCGCTGGTGGTGAACGCCGCCGCGCCCGCGTACTGCTGCGCCGGGTCGATCGGGGAGGCGGCGCCGAGCGCGAACATGCCCATGCTGGTGGCCGCCAGCACCGGTACGGCCACCAGCAGCCGGCGCCGGACCACGGTGCCCGCCCCGGCCAGCCGCCGCCGGCCGGTCACGATTCTTTCGTCCAGGTGTGCACGTTCCACCAGATGCTGTTCGCCACGTCGTGCTCGTGCGGCTCGACCCGTGGCGTCACCCCGGTCACGGCGTCCTTCAACACGTAGGTGTGCTGGAGATAGGTGAGGAACACCCACGGCACGTCGGCGGCGAGCTGCCTCTGGAACGTGGCGTACGCGGCCTTGCGGGCGGCCGGGTCGGCGTTGTCCCGGCCGCCCCGCAACGCGGCGTCGGTGACCGCCGACCGGTACGAACCGGGATTGAAGAAGCCCTGCCCGGCGAAGGCCGAGCTGAACAGCTTGTAGGAGACGAAGTCCGGGTCGTACGGCGTGCCGTAGCCCATGATCAGGGCGTCGTTCTTCATCCGGGGGGTGATCGCGTCCCAGGTCAGGCCCTCCGGTTTGACAGTGATGCCGACCTTCTTCGCGTCGGCGGTGACGGCCAGCGCCAGTTCCTTGCGCAGGCTGTCGGTGGCCGGGTACAGGAGCGCGAACGCGGCCGTACGCCCGTCCTTGACCCGGATGCCGTCCGGGCCGGGCTTCCACCCGGCGGCGTCCAGCGCGGCGGTCGCCGCGGCGGTGTCGGCGGCGGGCCTGCCGGTGATCGACGGCTCGGCGTATTCCGACGTGGGCGGCACCGGCCCGAACGCGGGCTCGCCCGCACCGCCGAGCACACCCGTCACCATGGCCTGCCGGTCCACGGCAAGGTTCAGCGCCTGCCGGATCGCGAGGTCGCCGGTGACCGGGTTGCCCATCGGCAGCATGACGCCCCGGTAGTCGGCGGTCGGCACCTTGTGCACCCGGTAGCCGTCCCGGTTCTCGAACCCGGAGGCGAGCTTCGGCGCCAGCTCCGCCGCGTCGAACTCGCCGGCCCGCATCCGCTGGGCCCGGACGTTGTCGTCGGCGACGAACGCCACCACCACGCCGGAGTTCGCCGGCTTGCCGTCCCAGTACGTCTCGTTCGCCGCGAGCACGAGCCGGTCACCCGGGGTCCAGGAGGTGAACCGGTACGGGCCGGTGCCGACCGGCTTGCGGTTGAACGCGGCCTTGTTGACGTCCTGCCCGGCGAACGCCTTCGCCGGGACGATCCCCAGCGCGAGCCGTTGCAGGAACGGCGCGTACGCGTACTTCAGCGTGAACACGACAGTCGCCGGATCGGGTGCGGTGACGGAGGCGAGCATGTCCAGATCGGAGCGCAACGTCGAGTCGACTCTCGGGTCGAGCACCGCCTGGTAGGTGAACACCACGTCCTGGGCGGTCAGCGGGCTGCCGTCGTGGAACAGCACGCCCTCGCGCAGCTTCGCGGTGACCGTCTTCCCGTCCGCCGAGACGGTGGGCAGCTCGCGGGCCAGGGCGGGCGTCAGCTCGTTGCGGGCGTCCCGGGCGACCAGCCCGTCGAAGATCAGCGACGCGCCGTCGACGCCGTAGTTGAGCACCGGGTTGAGCGTGTCCGGCTCGCCCGCGGTGGCGACCACGAGCGTGCCCGCGCCCTTCGGGTCTCCTGTCGGCGCCGTGGGCGACGAACAGCCCGCGACGGCGAGCAGGGCGGCGGCGAGCACCGCTGCCACGTGTACGGGCTTGGGCTTGATCGCCACCGGCAACCCCTCGAACACTCGTCTGCGGGTGGCAGCGGGCGGGCGCTCCGGCGAGGATCGATCATCGCGTGCCGGAGCGCCCGCTACCGCCACTATTCGGTAGTTGCCAACTATATGCAATAACCTCCGGTCGATGACGGCCACCCGCCGCCCCCGGTGTCGCTCGCGAGGCGGACGCCCGGCACGCTGAATATGCTCAGAGGGTGGAGGACAGCGAGCAGGCGGTGCTGGCCGGGATGTTGCAGTCGGCCGAGGACGCCGCCCCGGTGCAGGCGGTCGAGGCCGTCACCGGCGTCATCGCCACGGCGCTGAACGCGCGCGGCGTCTCGCTGCTGATCGCCGACTTCAGCGGCCGTGCGCTGGTCCGGCTCACCCACCAGCCGGCCCGTGGCGGTCCCGGCCAGCGCCACGACGAGGAGGACGCCGAGATCCTCCCCTTCGACGGCGGCCCCTACGAGCAGGCCCTCCGCCGGCAGGCCCCGGTGGTCGTCCCCGGCGACGGCGCCTGGACCGTACTGGCGCCGGTCACCGACCGCGGCGAGGCGATCGGCCTGCTGGAGATCGGCCTGCCCGACGAGCCGGACGGCGAGGTGGTGAACTGGGTCGCCCGTACCGCGCACACGCTGGCGTTCGTGGTCATCGCCAACCGCCGGCACACCGACCTGTTCGAGTGGGGCCAGCGCACCACCCCGTTCACCCTCTCCGCCGAGATTCAACGCCGCCTGCTGCCCGCCTCGTTCACCTGCGAGGCCGGCGCCTTCGCCCTCTCCGGCTGGCTGGAACCCGCGGCGAGCGTCGGCGGCGACACCTTCGACTACAGCCTCGCCCGGAATCTGCTGCACCTCAGCGTCACCGACGCGATGGGCCACGGCGTGGCGAGTGCGCTCACCGCCACCCTCGGCGTGGGCAGCCTGCGCAACACCCGCCGCCGCGGCGGAAATCTCGTCGCCCAGGCCGAGGAGGCCAACCGGGCCATCGCGGAGCACGCGAACGTCCGCGGCGCGTACGTCACCGCCGTACTGGGCCGCATCGACCTCGCCACCGGTCGCTGCGAGCTGCTGAACGCCGGGCACGTCCCGCCGATACTGGTCCGGGACGGCCGGGTCGCACCGGTGGACCTGCCGGGCAACTTCCCGCTCGGTATGTTCCCCGACGAGGGCTACCGCAGCGGGGACCTGCCGCTGCGGCCCGGCGACCGGCTGGTGATGGTCACCGACGGCATGCGCGAACGCAACGCCGCCGACCTCGACCTGCCCGGCGCCCTGCTGGGCATCACCCACCTGCATCCCCGCGAGGCGGTCCGGGCGCTGTCCGACGCGGTGCTGGAGATCGCCGGGCCGGCGCTGGCCGACGACGCCACACTGCTCGTCATCGACTGGTACGGCGACCACGGGCCCCGGCGCAGCACCGCCGGCGCCGACCTCGCCCGCGCGAGCGGTCAATCCGGTGAGGAGCGCTCACGGCACCAGCGGTGACGCGTCCTCCGCCTCCGCCACCGTGTCGAACAGCGGGATCACCCGGTCCACCGAGGTGATCGAGAAGACCCGGCGCACCGACGCGCGGACGCCGGCCAGACCGAGCCAGCCGTCCCGCTCCCGCAGGCTCTTGTAGCCGACCACGAGCGCGCCCAGGCCGCTGGAGTCCATGAACCCGACCCCGGCCAGATCGACGACGACGACCCGGGCGCCGGCCTCCGTCAGCTCGTACAGCCGGTCGCGCAGCTGCGGGGTGGTGCTCATGTCCAGGTCACCGGCGACTTCGATCACCGTGCCGACACGCCCCCGCCTGCTCGTCGCCGAGAACTCCACCAGTCCCCCTCAACCGTGCACCTCGCTACCCGACACCGTGCCAGAAGTCGGGCGCTGCCGCCTCCCGTGGGCACGCGCCGGCTCAGCGGTCTTCCCGGGAAGTGGTGGACGACACCTCGGTGCCGGTCCGCCGCACCGGAGCGGGGATCCGCACCGCTCGGGCGGGCACCCGGTACGAGCAGGCCGCGCGACCTGGCCGCTGTCGCCGTCGACCAACGGCTCCATCTGCGGTAGCGCCGTCGCGGGCGCGGCTGGACTACCCTCGCCGCCGTGGACACTCTGGAGATCGATGCGCCTGTCGTCGGCGTGACCGTCTACCCGGACCGCGCCCGGGTCACCCGCCGCGGCCGCGTCCGGCTGACCGCCGGCGACCACCGGGTACGCGTCGCCCCACTCCCGCTGGGCCTGCGCCGCGACTCGATCCGGGTGGGTGGCCGGGGCGCGGTGACGGTGCTCGGGGTGGACGTGGCCGCGTGGCGGCAGGCCCGCAGCACCGACGCCCAGGTCGTCGAGCTGGAACAGCGGCGGCGCCAACTGGCCGACGAGCTGGCCGAGGTCGGTGACACCGACGCGATCGAGGACCAGCGCGGCGAGTTCCTCACCCGGCTTGCCGAGCGCGCGGGTGGCACGTACGCCCGGGCACTGGCCGCGGGCGACGCGGCCCCGGCCGACGTCGCGGCCTTCACCGACTCGGTGGCCGGTCAGCTCGCCGAGTCGCGGGCCCGGCGGCGCGGGCTGGCCCGGCGGCGCACCGAGCTGGCCGAGGAGCTGGCCGCCGTCGACCGGGAGCTGGACGCGGCGCGCGGCAAGCGGGAGCCGGACCGGCTGGCGGCCGAGGTGTCCGTCTCGGTGGACGCCGACGAGACCGAGGTGGAGCTGGAGCTGACGTACCTGGTGGACGGCGCCCGCTGGACGCCCTCCTACGACCTGCGGCTGGTCGAGGACACCATGACCGTCACCTGGTTCGGGCTGGTCAGCCAGGGCACCGGGGAGGACTGGCCGGAGTGCGAACTCCACCTCTCCACGGCCCGCCCGGCGGCGGCGAGCGGCGTACCCGAATTGGCGCCCTGGTATCTCGACCGGTTCCGGCGGCAGCCGCCGATGGCCGTGTCGGCCGCGTCGTTCGGCGGCACGGTGCCGCCCCCGGCGCCCGGCGCGGCGCCGGCGGCGGGCCGTCCACGCGCGGCGCGGGCCGCGGCGCCGGCGGTGCAGGAGAGCGTCGCCGAGGTGGAGCAGGGCGTGACGGCGGCCACCTACCGGCCCGCGCGGCCGGTGGCGGTGCCGGCGGACGGCAGCGCGCACCGGGTGACGATCGCGGTGCTGGAGCTGCCGGCCCGGCTGGACCACGTGAGCGTGCCGGTACGCGCCGCCGAGGCGCACCTGCGGGCCACGGTCCGCAACACGTCGGACCACACGCTGCTGCCCGGCCCGGCGTCGGTCTTCCACGGCGCTGATTTCGTGGCGGCGACGCGGCTGAAGACGTGGGCGCCGGGCGAGGAGACCGAGCTGGCGCTCGGGGTGGACGACCGGGTGCGGGTGGAGCGGAAGCTGTCCCGGCGCACCGAGAGCAAGGCCACGCTCGGGTCGACGCGGCGGCGGGAGGTGGAGTACCGGATCACTGTGGCGAACCACACGCCCCGGCCGGCCACTGTGGAGGTACGGGATCAGCTACCGGTGTCCCGCGACGAGTCGGTGGTGGTACGCGAGGCGGCGCTGACGCCGCCGCCGGCCGAGCGTACGGAGCTGGGCGAGCTGACGTGGCGGCTGTCGCTGGCGCCGGGTGAGAGCGGCGAGATCGCCCTGGGCTTCCGGGTGGAGCTGGCGAAGGGCGTCGAGCTGACCGGCTGGCGGGAGTAAGCGTTAGGAAGGGCCCCTTCTTATGCACGAGGCGTTAAGAAGGGGCCCTTCCTTCGGTTCTCAGATGCGGCGGCGGCCGTAGAGGCCGGCGAAGACGGCGACGCCGATGGCGGCGAAGCCGACCTGGAGCGCCAGCTCGATCCAGTCGATGCCGGGGGTGTCGTCGACGCCGAACGCGCCGGCCACCAGCGTGCCGACGAACGCGGCGACCACACCGATGAGCAGGGTCAGCCAGATCGGGATGTTCTGCTTGCCCGGCACCACCAGGCGCCCGAGCGCACCGATGATGAGACCGATGATGAGCGCGGTGAAGAAGCCCGTGATCTCCACGAGAGGCGTCCCTTCCCTCAAATGTGTTGGCGCCTGCCTGGTTGCCCCGATCAACCAGTCGGCCAAACCCGGGAGCCGCTTTCGTCACGGAACTGTCATGACCGTCAGTGATCAGTGGTCCGAGGGCTGCCGGCGGCGCGGCGCGCCGGGCGGCTCCTCCCTGTCGATGCGCAGTTCCCGCTCCAACTCGGCGATCACCATGCGCAGGTCGTCCAGGCGCTGGCTGATCGCGATCCGGTCCACCTCGTCCGGAACCCCGTCCCCGTCGGAGTCGTAGTCGGAGGCCAGCCCCTCGGTCATCTCCAGCCGGCGCGCCTCCTCCATCGAGTTGACGATGACGGCGATGAGGATGTTCAGCAGGAGGTTCACCGCGATCATCACGAAGCTGACGTAGTAGAGCAGCGTCCACGGCGACACCTCCAGACCCTGTTCCAGCAGGTCCGGCAGCGTCTCCAGGGACAGCAGCACGAACAGCGTGACGAGCGAACGGCCGATGTCGCCGTACTGCTCGGGGTAGCGGTCGCCGAAGATCAGCCAGCCGGCCATGCCGTACACGTAGAGCGTGACGGCGGCGAGCGCGAGGAAACCCGCGACGCCCGGGAGGCTGCGCCACAGCGCCGCGACGATGGTCCGCAGGCCGGGCGAGAAGCGCACCAGGCGCAGTACGCGGGCGACCCGGACGAACCGCAGCACCGCCGAGTCGCCGTGCAGGCCCGGGACGAATATGGCCGCCGTCACCAGCAGATCGAAGACGTTCCAGCCGTGCCGGAAGAAGTCCTGCGGGCGGCGGCCGTACGCGAGCACCCGGATGGTGATCTCCACGACGAAGACCGCCCGGAACATCCACTCCGTCCACCGCAGCACCGGCCCGGCCGCGCCGAGATTCGGGTACGTCTCGATGCCCAGCACCACGCCGTTGGCCATGATGAGCACCACGATGGCCACCTCGAACGGCCGGGACGCGACGATCCGGGCACAGTGGCCGGCCAGCCCACGCTTTCCGTCGCTGGTCCGGCGCCCGCCGCGCGGTGCCGGAACCGTGTCCCCGATCAGCGCCTGCCTCCTCGATGCGGGGTCCGGGCGACGTACGGGCGACGGGGGGTAGCCATGCCGACACTGTATTGGGTCGGCTTCGGCTGATGATCACGGCGGGACCGGCCGCGTAGCGGCGGCGTGAAAACGGGCGGCCCGGCCGTAGCGGGCGCGTGAAGATCGTTGCCCGGGGCCGGGGCGCTGCGGTGTGCTGACCGGTGTCGGCGGGTCGCGTCGGTTCGACCCGGCCCGCCGCGTCGGCGTCAGCAGAGGAGGCCGGGGTGGACGGCTATCACCACGAGGACGGCGAACGGATGCACGAGGCGCTTGTCTGCGTACGGCTGCGGGTCTCCACCCCGGGCAGCCGGCTGCTGGACTTCCTGCGCGACGAGCCGTGCGCGCGGCAGGCGTGGTGGATCGCGGCCGACCTGGACGCGATGGTGCGGCTCGCGGCGCCGAGCCGGACGCTGCTCCAGCGGGCCGTGGCGGACCTGGACCGGCGGGCCGGCGCCGAGGTGGTTCGGGTGCACAGTGTGCTGCGCCCGCTGGAGCTGCCCGGCCCGACTCAGAGCCAGCCGCGGCGCTTGAACAGCAGGTAGAGCGCGCCGCAGACGGCGAGCATCAGGGTGACCGCGAACAGGTAGCCGTACCGCCAGTCCAGCTCCGGCATGTGGGTGAAGTTCATCCCGTAGACGGTGCCGATCAGGGTGGGCGCGAACAGGATGGCCGCCCACGCGGAGACCCGTTTGATCTCCTCGTTCTGCTCGAAGCTGGCAGCGGTCAGGCTGCGCATCTCCTCGTTCTGCGCCTGCGACACCAGCGTGGCGTTGACGGTGAGGATGTTCTGGAGCAGGTGCCGGAACCCGTCCACCCGTTCCACCACCTGGGTCAGGTGGTCGGCCACGTCGCGCAGCCGGCGGCGTAGTTCCTCGTCCGTGCCGTACCTGTCGAAGCCGTGCGTGAGGGCGTCGACCACCTTCAGCAGCGGCCGGGCGGCCCGCTGGAACTGGATCACCTCGCGGCTCAGCTCGTAGATGCGGCGGCTGGCGTTCGGGTCGCCGCCGAACACCTCGGTCTCGATCTCGTCGATGTCGTTCTCCAGCCCGGCCACCACCGGCGCGTAGCCGTCCACCACCCGGTCGAGTACGGCGTAGAGCACTGCTTCCGGGCCGAGCGCGAGCACCTCGGGTTCCGCCTCCAGCCGCCGCCGTACGCCGGCCAGGTCGGGCGTGCCGCCGTGCCGCACGGTGATCACGAAACCGGGGCCGAGGAACAGGTGCAGCTCGGCGAACTCGACCGCCTCCCGGGCGTCCAGGTAGCGGGCGGCGCGCAGCACCACGAACAGGGTGTCGCCGTAGCGTTCCAGCTTGGGGCGTTGGTGGGCGTTGATCGCGTCCTCGACGGCCAGGTCGGGGAGCTGGAACTCGGCGGCGAGCGAGGCCACCTCCTCCCGGCCCGGCCGGCGCAGCCCGATCCAGGCCATCGCGTCGTCGAGGTGTTGCAGGCAGCGGAACGTGTCGGCGAGGGTGACAGGCGACGCCCGGCGTACGCCGCCGACGTAGACGCCGCTGTCGACCAGCCCGTCGGGGCGCTCCGGCTCGGCCGCGCCCGCGTCGATGGCGTGCTCGTCCAGACGGCGGCCGAACCCCTCCGAGGACCGGTTGTCCGCCATGCCCCCTCCCCGCTGCTCGGCCGGGTCGCCGAGTCCCCCGCCCGCGCTCGCGCAAACGTCAGGGGCGGTAGCGGTAGCCCATGCCCGGTTCGGTGATCAGGTGCCGGGGCCGGGCCGGGTCGTCCTCCAGCTTGCGCCGCAACTGGGCCATGTACTGCCGCAGGTAGTTCGTCTCGTGGTGGTACTCCGGTCCCCACACGTCGTGCAGCAACTGGCGCTGGCTGACCAGCTTGCCCGGGTTGCGCAGCAGCTTCTCCAGCATGGCCCACTGGGTGGGGGTGAGCTTGACCTCGACGCCGTCGTCCCGGGTGACCGTCCGGTCGGCCAGGTCGACGGTGTTGCGGCCGATCCGCAGCGCCGGTACGGCGGGCGTGGCCGGGGCGAGCCGCCGGGTCACCGCCCGGATCCGGGCGAGCAGTTCGTCGACGCCGAACGGCTTGGTCACGTAGTCGTCGGCGCCCGCGTCGAGCGCGGACACCTTGTCCTCGCTGCCGGCCCGCCCGGACAGCACGATGATCGGCACGGCGGTCCAGCCGCGCAGGCCCCGGATGACCTCGGTGCCGTCCAGGTCGGGCAGGCCGAGGTCGAGCACCACCAGGTCCGGCGGGTGCGCGGCGGCGGCCTTGAGCGCGGTAGCGCCGCTGTCTGCGACCTCGACGTCGTAGCCCCGGGCGCGCAGGTTGATCCGCAGCGCGCGCAGGATCTGCGGCTCGTCGTCGACGACCAGGATCCGGGTCATTCCTGCGGCCCTTCCGGCTGGGTGGCGGCCGGCAGCCGCAGCACCATGGTGAGACCACCACCGGGCGTGGTCTCCGGGGTGATGCTGCCACCCATCGCCTCGGCGAGCCCACGGGACAGCGCCAGCCCCAGGCCCACCCCGGTCTGGTTGTCCCGGTCCCCGAGGCGCTGGAACGGCAGGAAGACGTGCTCCCACTGGTCCTCCGGGATGCCCGGCCCGGTGTCGATCACCCGCAGCTCGACCTGCCCGGCGTGCGCGCTGCCGGTGATCGTCGGTGGCCGCCCGGGCGGGCTGTGCCGCAGCGCGTTGGCCACGATGTTGACGAGCACCCGCTCCAGCAGGCCCGGGTCGGCGAGCGCCGCCGGCAGGTCGGCCGGGATGTCAGTGGTCACCTCGGCCGCCGCCGGGCCCAGTTCGTCGAGCGCCAGGGGTACGGCGTCCTCCAGCCCGATAGCGGTGGCGCTCACGCCCAGCGCGCCGGCCTGCAACCGGCTCATGTCGAGCAGGTTCGCCACCAGCCGGCCCAGCCGGTCCAGCGACTCGTCGGCGGTGGCGAGCAGTTCCTCCCGATCGTCCGCGTCGAACTCGACGTCGTGACTGCGCAGGCTGCTGACCGCCGCCTTCGCCGACGCCAGCGGCGTACGCAGGTCGTGGCTGACCGCCGCGAGCAGCGCGGTCCGCATCCGGTCGGCGGCGGCGAGCGGACGGGCGGTCGCGGCCTCCTCGGCCAGCCGCTCCTGGCGCAGCGCGACGGCGGCCTGCGCGGCGAACGCCTCGACCACCCGCCGGTCGGCCGCCTCCAGCCGCCGGCCGGCGAGCACCACGCTGAGCCGGTCGTCGACCGGCACCACCGTCTCGCCCGCGCCCGGGCTACCGGGCGGCCGGTCACCGACGCTCGCCACCACCCGCCAGGCGTCCGCGCCCCGGGCGCGCGCCGGGCGTCCGCCGGCCTCGTCGGTCAGCTCCAGCACGCTCACCGCGCGCAGCCCGAACGTCTCCCGCAGCCGGTCCAGCAGCGCGGGCAGCGGCCGCTCGCCGCGCAGCACGCTGCCCGCCACGGTGGCCAGGGTCTGCGCGTCGGCGGAGGCCCGGGCCGCCTCCCGGGTACGCCGGGCGGCCACGTCGACCACCCAGCTCACCGCGATGGCGACGCCGACGAACACGCCCAGGGCGAGCAGGTTGTCCGCCTCGGCGATGGTGAGCGTCCGGTACGGCGGGGTGAAGAACCAGTTGAGCAGCAGCGAGCCGCCGAGCGCGGCGACCAGCGCGGGCCACAGTCCGCCGACCAGCGCCACGCCCACCACACCGGCGAGGAACAGCAGGATGTCGTTGGTCAGGGTGAGGTCGGGCAGCGTCCGCAGCACGAGCGTGAGCAGCGGCATGCCGAGCACCGCGAGCGCGTACCCGATCAGTCGCCGGCGTCGCGACAGCGCGGCGGGCACCGACGTGCCCCGGCGCCCGCGGCCCGCCTCGGGGTGGGTGACCAGGTGCACGTCGATCGGGCCGGACAGCGCGGTGGTGGTCACCCCGACGCCCCGGGCGAACACCTGCGCGAACCGGCCCCGGCGGCTCGCGCCGAGCACGAGCTGGGTGGCGTTGACGCCCCGGGCGAAGTCCAGCAGCGCCGCCGGGATGTCGGTGCCGAGCACCTGGTGGTACGTGCCGCCGAGGCTCTCCACCAGCACCCGCTGCCGGGCGAGCTGGGCCGGGTCGGCGCCGGCCAGCCCGTCGCTGCGGGCCACGTGCACGGCGAGCAGGTCGGCGCCCTTGCTGCGGGCGGCGATCCGGGCGGCCCGGCGGATCAGCGTCTCACCCTCCGGGCCGCCGGTCAGCGCGACGACCACCCGCTCCCGCGCCTCCCAGGTGTCGGATATGCCCTGCTGGGCCCGGTACGCGTCGAGCTGCTCGTCGACCTTGTCGGCCAGCCAGAGCAGCGCCAGTTCGCGCAGCGCGGTGAGGTTGCCGACCCGGAAGTAGTTGCCGAGCGCGGCGTCGATCTTGTCGGGCCGGTAGATGTTGCCGTGCGCCATCCGGCGGCGCAGCGCCTCCGGCGTCATGTCCACCAGCTCGACCTGCTCGGCGGCCCGGACCACCTGGTCCGGGACCGTCTCCCGCTGGGTGGTGCCGGTGATCTGCGCGACCACGTCGTTCAGTGACTCCAGGTGCTGCACGTTGACCGTCGAGAGCACGCTGATCCCGGCGTCGAGCAGCTCCTGCACGTCCTGCCAGCGCTTCTCGTGCCGGGAGCCGGGCACGTTCGTGTGGGCCAGCTCGTCCACCACGACGACCTCGGGCCGCCGGGCCAGCACCGCGTCCAGGTCCATCTCGGTGAACCCGACGCCCCGGTACGTCATCGACCGGCGCGGCACCACCTCCAGGTCACCGATCATCTCGGCGGTGTGCCGGCGGCCGTGCGTCTCGACCAGGCCGATCACCACGTCGGTGCCGCGCTCGGCCCGGCGCTGGGCCTCTTCGAGCACGGCGTACGTCTTCCCGACGCCCGGAGCGGCACCGAGATAGATCCGCAGTTCACCCCTGCCCACGCCCCCATCCTCCCCGAGTGCAAGGAAGGGCCCCCTGTTAACGCCTCGCGAGGTGAAGGGGGCCCTTCTTAACGCCTCCGTCAGCGCGCCGGGAACGCCTCGTCCAGCGCGAGGTTGAGTTCCAGCACGTTCACACCGGGCTCGCCCATGAAGCCCAGCGCCCGGCCGGTGGTGTGCTCCGCGACCAGCCGCCGTACCGCCGCCGGGTCCGCGCCGCGCTCCCGCGCCACCCGCGCCACCTGGATCCGGGCGTACGCCGGGGAGATGTGCGGGTCGAGGCCGCTGCCGCTGGCGGTGACCGCGTCGGCCGGTACGGCGGGCCGGGCCGGGGCGTCCCCGCGGACCGGGGTGACGATGCCGCCCTCGGCCACGTAGTCGTGGCCGGGCTGGGCTGCCTCCACCGGTACGCCCTCCCAGGTGGCGACGAACGGCGTCGCCGGCGCGGCCTGATTGACGCTCACCACGCGGGTGATCCGGCCGGTGAGCCCGTCGGCGCGGAACACGGCGAGCACCGCGCCCACCCCGTCCGGTGTGCAGTACGGGCGCCGCCCGTCCACGCCGTCGAGGTCACCGACCGCCTTGCTGCGTGCGCAGACCTGCGTCAGCAGGCTCGGCGTGGAGTCGGCGGGGTCGGCGGCGAGCGTGTCCACCACGCTCTCCGGGCCGAGGTTGCCCGCCGCGGTGGCGGTCGGGTCGTAGCCGTCCCCGGCGGCCGACGGGCGGGACTGGAAGTAGCGCGGGATCGGCTTGCCGTCCGCGTCGGTGAACGACTGGCCGATCAGCGAGCTGCCGACGGTCCGGCCGCCGACGGTGAGCAGTGAACCGTCCGCCCTGCCGTCGAGGCCTGGGAGCCGGCCCACGGCCACCAGGGCGAGCGGGTAGACGAGGCCGAGCAGCACGGTGAAGACGAGCACCGCGCGCAGGGCGGCCAGGTGCTGGGAGAGCCAACTGGGAAGGCGCATCACGAGATCCCCGGGACGAACTGGACGAGCAGGTCGATGAGCTTGATGCCGACGAACGGCACCACGATGCCGCCGAGGCCGTAGAGCCACAGGTTGCGGCGCAGCAGCGTCGAGGCGCTGGCCGGGCGGTAACGCACGCCGCGCAGGGCCAGCGGGATCAACGCCACGATGACTATCGCGTTGAAGACGACGGCGGAGAGGATCGCCGACTCGGGGCTGGCCAGGCGCATGATGTTGAGCCGGTCCAGCGACGGGTAGATGCCGGCGAACATGGCCGGGATGATCGCGAAGTACTTCGCGATGTCGTTGGCGATGCTGAACGTCGTCAGCGCACCCCGGGTGATCAGCAACTGCTTGCCGATCTCCACGATCTCGATCAGCTTGGTCGGGTCGGAGTCGAGGTCGACCATGTTGCCGGCCTCCTTCGCGGCCGACGTGCCGGTGTTCATGGCGACGCCGACGTCCGCCTGGGCCAGCGCGGGCGCGTCGTTCGTACCGTCGCCGGTCATCGCGACGAGCCGGCCGCCCTCCTGCTCCTTCTTGATCAGCGCGAGCTTGTCCTCCGGCGTGGCCTCCGCGAGGAAGTCGTCCACGCCCGCCTCGTCGGCGATCGCCTTCGCGGTACGCGGGTTGTCGCCGGTGATCATCACGGTGCGGATGCCCATCCGGCGCATCTCGTCGAAGCGCTCCCGCATCCCGGCCTTCACCACGTCCTTGAGGTGGATGACGCCCAGCGCCCGGGCCGGTTCGCCCGCCACGTGCTCGGCCACCACGAGCGGCGTGCCGCCGGTGCCGCTGATCGCGTCGACCAGTTCACCGACCTGTTCGGTCGGGTGGCCGCCGTTGTCGCGTACCCACTTCATCACCGCGGCGGCCGCGCCCTTGCGGACGTGCCGGACGCCCTCGTCGGCGTCGAGGTCGACGCCGCTCATCCGGGTCTGCGCGGTGAACGGCACGAACGTGGCGTGCGGGATGAGGCCGGGCTCGCGCTCGCGCAGCCCGTACTCGTTCTTCGCGAGCACCACCACCGAGCGGCCTTCGGGGGTCTCGTCGGCCAGGCTGGACAGCTGCGCCGCGTCGGCGAGCGTGGCCGCGTCCACCCCGGTCACCGGCAGGAACTCGGCGGCCTGCCGGTTGCCGAGCGTGATCGTGCCGGTCTTGTCCAGCAGCAGCGTGTTGACGTCGCCCGCCGCCTCGACCGCCCGGCCGCTCATCGCCAGCACGTTGCGCTGCACGAGCCGGTCCATGCCGGCGATGCCGATCGCGGACAGCAGCGCGCCGATGGTGGTCGGGATGAGACAGACCAGCAGGGACACGAGGACGACGCCGGTGACGCCGGAGTCGGTGATCGCCGCGGTGTCGGGCGCGGCGGCCTGGTAGCCCTTCGCGAAGATCGCCATGGGCTGGAGCGTGACGACGGCGAGCAGGAAGATGATCGTCAGCGCGGCCAGCAGGATGTTCAGCGCGATCTCGTTCGGCGTCTTCTGCCGGTTGGCGCCCTCGACCAGCGCGATCATCCGGTCGATGAAGCTCTCGCCCGGCTTCTGGGTGATCCGGACGACGATCCGGTCGGAGAGGACCCGGGTGCCGCCGGTGACCGCGCTGCGGTCGCCGCCGGACTCCCGGATCACCGGGGCGGACTCGCCGGTGATCGCCGACTCGTCGACGCTGGCGATGCCCTCCACCACGTCGCCGTCGCCGGGGATGACCTGGCCGGCCTCGACCAGGACGACGTCGCCCTGCCGCAGTTGCGGCGCGGGCACCGCCTCGTCCCGGTACGCGTTCGCGGCGGCACCCGGCGTCCAGCCGACCAGTCGGGTGGCGATGGTGTCCTGCTTGGCCCGGCGCAGCGTGTCGGCCTGCGCCTTGCCGCGCCCCTCGGCGACCGCCTCGGCCAGGTTCGCGAAGATCACGGTGAGCCAGAGCCAGACGGTGATCGCGATCGCGAATACCGACGGGTCGGCCACCGCGAGCACTGTGGTGAACAGCGCGCCGATCTCCACGATCAGCATCACCGGGTTGCGCCACAGCGTGCGCGGGTCGAGCTTGCGCAGCGCGTCCGGCAGCGACCGGAGCAACTGCGCGGGGTCGAGCAGCCCGCCGCCGACCCGGCCGTCACGGGGGCCCGGCGTGCCGGGGACCGGTGCGTCAGCGGTCTGCACAGGTGCTGTCATGTCCTTGTCTCTCATGGTGGTCACAGCCCTTCGGCCAGCGGGCCGAGCGCGAGTGCGGGAAGGAAGGTGAGCGCGACGAGGACCACCGTGACGCCGACGACCATGCCGACGAACAACGGCCGGTGGGTCGGCAGGGTGCCCTCGGAGGCGGGTGTGGGTTGCTGGCGGGCCAGTGAGCCGGCCAGCGCGAGCACGAAGATGATCGGCAGGAACCGGCCGAGCAGCATGCAGAGCCCGAGCGCGGTGTTCCACCACGGCGTGTTCACGGTGATGCCGGCGAACGCGGAGCCGTTGTTGTTGCTGGCCGAGGTGAACGCGTAGAGCACTTCGGACAGCCCGTGCGGACCGACGTTCAGCGCTGTCGAGGCGTTGCCGGTGGCGAACGCCGCGGCGGTGCCGGTGAGCACCAGCGCCGGGGTGATCAGGAAGTACATCGACGCGAACTTGATCTCGCGCGAGCCGATCTTCTTGCCCAGGTACTCCGGGGTACGCCCGACCATCAGGCCGGCTACGAAAACCGTGATCACCGCGAGGATCAGCAGCCCGTACAGGCCGGCGCCGACGCCGCCGGGGGCGACCTCGCCGAGCATCATGTTGCCCAGCGTCATCATGCCGCCCAGGGCGGTGTACGAGTCGTGGAACGAGTTGACGGCGCCGGTCGACGTGAGCGTGGTGGCCGCCGCGAACGTGGCCGAGTTCGACACGTCGAAGCGCACCTCCTTGCCCTCCAGCGCCGCGCCGACCGCCTGCGGCACCGTGCCGTCGCCGGTCAGCTCGAAGACGTTGGTGAGGGTGATGCTGGCGAGCGCCAGGATCGCCATGACGGCGACGATCGCGTAGCCCTGCCGCTTCTGCCCCACCATCCGGCCGAAGACCCGGGGCAGGCTGAACGGGATCACCAGGATCAGGAAGATCTCCAGCCAGTTCGTCCACGCGGTCGGGTTCTCGAACGGGTGGGCGCTGTTGACGTTGTAGAAGCCGCCGCCGTTGGTGCCCAGCTCCTTGATGACCTCCTGGCTCGCCACCGGCCCGCCGGTGACGGTCTGGGTGCCGCCGGTCAGCGTGGTCACGTCGGTGCCGCCGGACAGGTTCTGCACCACGCCGCCGAGCATCAGCGCGACCGCGCCGAGCACCGCGATCGGCAGCAGGATCCGCAGCGTGACCCGGGTCAGGTCGACCCAGAAGTTGCCCAGCTCGCCGGTGCGGCTGCGGGCGAAGCCCCGGACCAGCGCCACCGCCACGGCGATGCCGACGGCGGCCGAGACGAAGTTCTGCACCGCCAGGCCGGCCATCTGCACCAGGTGGCCCATCGTCGACTCACCCGAGTACGACTGCCAGTTCGTGTTCGTCACGAACGACACAGCGGTGTTCCAGGCGCCGTGCGGCACCACCGGGTCGAATCCCAGCGAGAGCCACAGGTGGTTCTGCAGGCGCTGGAACGCGTACAGGAACAGCAGGGAGACGGCCGAGAAGGCCAGCACCGAGCGCGCGTACACGCCCCAGGTCTGCTCGGCGGCCGGGTCGACCCCGACCAGGCGGTAGATCCCCCGCTCGGCCCGGGACGACCGGGTTCCGGCGACCACACGGTGCATGTAGTCGCCGAACGGCCGGTGCACGGCGACGAGCGCCGCCACCAGCGACAGGACGAAGAGCACGCCGGCTGTCGTCATGCTCATCAGAAGCGCTCCGGGAACAGCAGGGCGGCGACCAGGAACACGCCCAGGCCGATCGCCAGCACCAGGCCGACGGCGTTGACGGCGTTCACAGCTTCTCCACGCCCCTCACCACGAGGGCGAGAGCCGCGAACAGCCCCACCGTCAGCAACACGAACAGCACGTCAGACACGGCTGATCTCTCCTAGCGGAAGATGTCCTCGCGACCGCCTCCCGGCCGCGCCGGGCAATCACAGCGCCGTATCCGCCGGACGGACAGGGGTCTTGACGCGACCATCACGCGCGGCCACGGTTTCTTGACGCGCTTTTCACGCCGTCTCCGTGGCCGGTGATCCGGGTCACCGGCCGGGACTCGGCGCCGATCGACCGGAGGTGCCGGTAGCCGGCGCCGAGCACCGCGGCGAACCCGATCGGCACGGCCCGGGACCAGGCGTCACCCGGGCCGGTCAGCTCGCCGTAGCCGTGCGCGAGGAACCCGACGAAGACCGCCGCACCCAGCGCGGCCACCGCCGCGACCGCGCGCAGGTCGGCCACCACAGCGGCGTACGCCCCGACGACGCCCGCCATCACCAGGACCCGCCCGGGCCGCTCGCCGGGTGTGAACACCCCGGCCGCCACCAGCGCCGCGCCGACCACCACTGCGGCGCCGGCGGCCACCCGGAATCCGGTGCACCCGTCCGCCCGATCTCGTCCCATGTCCGCCTCCCGCGTCGGTACGTCCTTCGCGGGCCATACCAACCGGGCCGGGTGCGTACGGTCGACGGCTTTGACGGATCCGGTACGGGTCACCGGCCGCTTTTCACGCCGCCTTCACGGACCGCCCGGCGCGGGGACGGTGACGGGCCGGTCCGGCGCCTACGCTGGCCCGGTGACCACCGAACTGACAGTGCTGTCGGACGTGGTCTGCCGAGGTGTGCCGGTGGCGGCGCCCGGCTGCGCGGGCTGCTGGCCCTCCTGGCCGGCCGGCTCGGGCCCGGCTGCGGCACCGGCGCGCTCGTCGACGCGCTCTGGCCGGACGATCCGCCCCGGCATCCGGTGAAGGCGTTGCAGATCCTGGTCTCCCGGGCCCGCGCCGAGCTGGGCGCCGACCTGATCGTCCGGACCGCCACCGGTTACCGGCTGGCGCTCACCGACGCGCAGGTGGACGTGGCGGCGGTGCTGCGGCACGCCGCGGCGGCGGACCGGGTGCTCGGCGGGGACGCGCTGCCGGTGCGGGAGACTGGCGCCGCCCGCCGCGCCGAGGCCGGCGAGGACGAGCGGGTGCTGACGGCCTACCTCGCCTGGGCCTGCGAATTCGACGGTTTCACGCCGCCGAGTCACCCGTCGGTCGCGCGGTGCACAGACCTCGTGACTGAGCGTCAGGTCAGCGCGGCATCTCGCGCCAGCCGGAGCCGCTCGCGCGCCACGCCCCGGCCAGGATCGTCGCTGAGCCGCGGCTCGGGCACTGCTGGATCCGGGACCGGCCGCTCGCCCCGCCGATCTGCGCCTGGACCTGCCACTGGCTTCCGTCGGTGCGGATGTAGACGTCGCGCCGTCCGCGAGGGTTGCTGACGCCGTTCCACCAGTGTTCCTCGACCACCATGCGGTGACCGTACCCCAGGAGACCCGGACGGGCCCAGACCGGAATTCCGTTGCTCCGCGTGACCGGGCGGCGGCACCCTCCACGGATGACCTCACCGGACCTTCCGCGCCAGTTCACCATTCGCGAAGGCGAGCTGCGCATCCTCAACCCGTTCGACGACGTCAAGCTGGCCACGCTGGGCCGGGCGATCCGGCTGCGGCCCGGCGACGAGCTGCTCGACCTGTGCAGCGGAAAGGGCGAACTGCTCTGCACCTGGGCCCGTGACCAGGGGATCACCGGCACCGGGGTGGACATCAGCACCGTCTTCACCACCGCCGCCCGGGAGCGCGCCGCCGGACTCGGTGTAGCCGACCGGGTACGTTTCGTGCACGGCGACGCGGCGGCGTACGCCCCGGAACGGCCGGTCGACGTGGCCGCCTGCGTCGGCGCGACCTGGATCGGCGGCGGGGTGCCCGGGACGCTGGAACTGCTCGACCGGGCGTTGCGGCCGGGCGGCATGGCGCTCGTCGGCGAGCCCTACTGGCGGCGTGACCCGCCGGACGACGAGGCGGTCACCGGCTCGCACGCCCGGTCCCGCGACGAGTTCCGCGACCTGCCCGGTCTGGTCGAGCAGTTCGGCGAGTGCGGCTGGGATCTGGTCGAGATGGTCCTCGCCGACCAGGACAGCTGGGACCGGTACGCTGCCGCGCACTGGCTGAACCTGCGCCGCTGGCTGGACGCCAACCCGGACGACGAACTGGCCCCGGAGCTGCGGCGGGAGCTGACCGAGGATCCGGTGCGGTACGTCCGTTTCCAGCGCGAGTACCTGGGGTGGGGCGTGTTCGCGCTGCTGCGGCGCTGATCTGCTTAACGAACGGCTACGCAGGGTAAAGGCAGATCATGGGACAGTTGCGCACCTCGCCTCCGCCGCCACAGGCCACCGAGCTGGAGCAGTGGGTGCTCGACAGTCCCGAGGATCTTCGTGGGCTGCGCGCCTCGCTCCGTGACGCGCTGAACCGGCACGGGCTGGTGCAGGGCGAGAATCTGGACGAGGTGCCACACCTGGTCGTGCTCGTCGCCACCGAGCTGGCCAGCAACGCGCTGCGGCACGGCCGGCCGCCCACCATCGTCACGCTTCTCACCACCGACGACCGGTTCCTGCTCGACGTGGCCGACCACGACGTCAGTTCGGTGCCGGAGCTGACCGACATCAGTCCGACCGACTCGGGCGGGCGGGGTCTGTTCCTGGCCCAGTCGGTCTCGCTCGACGTGGGCTGGTACGCCACCGAGAAGACCAAGAACATCTGGGCCTCGTTCTCCCGGTGACGACCGGGGCGGCCGCCGGGCGAGGGGCTCAGCGGTCCCCGGCCGGGATCGGGTCGTCGTACTGGCCGGGCGGCCCGGACAGCGGCTCGCCGCCCACGATCGGCCACGGGTTCGGCGTGCAGCCGTGCAGGCCGAGCGTCTGCTGCACCATGACCGGCGCCGGGCCGCCGGCCCGGGGGCAGCGCTCGTGGCCGCGGCCCAGCCGGTGGCCGACCTCGTGGTTGAGCAGGTACTGCCGGTAGCGGGACAGGTCGGTCACGTGGGGCACCCCGTACACCCAGCGGGCCACGTTGATCACCACCTGGTCGCCGTTGCGGCAGGACGTGTACCTGTCGCTCGGGTCGCCGCACAGCCGGCCCCGGGTGACGGGCGTGGTGAGCAGCACGGTGAAGTCGGCGCGGTCGTCGCGGCCCACCCGTTGCAGCCGCCACCGGCCGTCGCCGGTCCAGCCCCGCCGGTCGGCGAGGGTGGCGGCGACGTCCCGGGCGAACCCCTCCACGTCCACGTTGCGGATGCCGTCCTCGACCGCGACCCGGTAGCGCAGCAGCTCACCGGAGCGCCCGGCGACCGCGCCGACCGTGTCGGCGGTGCGGAACGTGCCGTCGCCCCGGGCCGGGTAGCCGATGCCGGGGGCCACCCGGCCGGCCGCCGGGACCGGTGTCGGCGCGGCCGTCGGCGTGGGACGCGCGTCCGGTGCGGGCGCGCCCGGTGCCGCCGCCTGCACGGTCCGCCGCACGTCGATGCGGTCCAGCAGGTCCGGGTGCCGGGCGGCGTACCCGCCGGCGGCGAGCGCGGCACCGACCAGGACCACCGCCAGGACCCGTGGTGATCGCGGCCTCCGTCGTCGCCGGTGCAGCCCCCGGTCATGCCCGCCCACGTGATCTCCGTCCGTCGTCCCGCCCCGCTCCGGGCAGGAGTACGGACGCCGGGCCCGGACGGTTGAACGGGCGGCCGGGTACCGTCGGTACCGGGGTGGGCGACCTGCCGCCTGTCGGAGTTCAGGGAGAGCCACCCGTGTCACCAGCCGAGCGACTGCTCGACGCCGCCGTCGCGACCGCGCGCGGCACCGACGTACGCGCTGCCGAGCGGGCCCTCGACGGGCTCGTGGTGGCCGACGGCGCGGCGGTGGACGCGGCGCTGCTCGCCCGGCTCACACGGGACGTGGGCCGGCTCTGGCCGCGTGGCTGGCAGCCCGCCGACCTGGATCGGCTCGCCGTCCGGCGGCTCACCCCGCGCGGCGCCCGGCTGCTGCGCGACGCGATGGCCGCGCAGCGGCGCACGCTGCCCACGCCGGTCCCGGCCTGGTTCGACGAGCAGCTCACCGAGACGGGTGCCCGCTGGGACGACGACGCGGGCTGGCTGGACCGGCGGGCCGACGGGGACCGGATCACCGCGCTGCGGGACGCGGTCGACGCGATCGTCCTGGTGGCGGGGCTGCCGCCGATCGCGGCGCTCCGGCCGCCGCCCGGCTCGGCCGGTACCGCCCTGGCCGCCGCGACACCGAGCGGTTCCCGGATGCTCGACCGGGTACGCGCGCTGCTGGCGAAGGCCGAGTCGACCGGCTACCCGGCCGAGGCGGAGGCGTTCACCGCGAAGGCGCAGGAGCTGATGGCCCGGCACAGCATCGACGCGGCGCTGCTCGACGCCGGGGCCGACCGGACCGGCGGCCCGGGTGGCGTACGGATCGGCGTCGACGCCCCGTACGCGGCCGCGAAGGCGCTGCTGATCCAGGAGGTCGCGGCGGCGAACCGGTGCGAGTCGGTCTGGTCCGACGACCTGGGCTTCGCCACCGTGCTCGGCTTCCCGGCCGACCTGGCGGCTGTCGAACTGCTGCACACGTCGCTGCTCGTGCAGGCCACCGCCGCGATGCTGCGCGGCCGGGGCGAGCGCGGCAGGGCCGGCGGGCGGCGCACCAAGGGCTACGACGAGTCGTTCCTCAACGCGTTCGCGCTACGCGTCGGCGACCGGCTGCGGTCGGCGAGCGCGGCGGCGGCAGAGGAACTCGACGACGACCGACTGCTGCCGGTGCTCGCGGCCCGCTCCGACGCCGTCCGGGAACGCGTCGACCAGCTCTTTCCGGGCACCACCCGGCACCGCCTCCAGGTGCGCGACGAGCAGGGCTGGGTCTCCGGCACCAGCGCGGCCGACCGCGCCTCGCTCGACCCCGGCCGTCCGGCACGCCGTCCGGTACGCGGGGGCCGCTGACCTTCCCGGGTGATGATGTCGGATCGGGCGGACCGGCTCCGACCCGTCTGCGAGGCGCCACCGCCGGTGGCCCGCACCCGAGGAGTGCACCGTGAAGTACATGCTGCTGATCTGGAACCGGCCCGGCTTCGTGGAGGAGCTGTCCGAGGCGGAACGCACCGCGATCTTCGGTGAGGTCGACGAGATCATGAAGGAGCTGACCGAGTCCGGCGAGCTGGTCGGCGGCGAGGCGCTCGCCCACCCCTCGCAGACCCGTACGGCCCGCCCGGCGGCCGGTGGCGGCGCCGAGGTCACCGACGGGCCGTTCATGGAGAGCAAGGAGCAGTTCGCCGGCTACCTGACCGTCGACTGCGAGACCCCGGAGCGGGCGGCCGAGATCGCCGCGCGCTGGCCCGACGTACGGCACGGTTTCGGTGTGCTGGAGGTGCGCGCGGTGATGGAGCAGGCCGGGACGGAGATGTGACATCACCTGCGGTCGAGGACCTGCTGCGTACGCTCGCGCCGCAGGTCCTCGGCGTGCTCGTCCGCCGGCACGGCCAGTTCTCCGCCTGCGAGGACGCCGTCCAGGAGGCGCTGCTCGCCGCCGCCGTGCAGTGGCCGGAGCAGGGCCTGCCCGACCACCCCCGCTCCTGGCTGGTCACCGTCGCCACCCGGCGGCTCACCGACGAGTGGCGCAGCGAGCACGCCCGCCGGGAACGCGAGGTGGCTGTCGCGGTCCGGCAGCCCGCGTACGCGGCTGTCGCCCCGCCCGCCGACGAGGAGCCGCCCAGCGGCGACGACACGCTGAAGCTGCTGTTCCTCTGCTGCCATCCGGCGCTGCCGGTGAGCGGGCAGGTGGCGCTCACACTGCGCGCCGTGGGCGGGTTGAGCACCGCCGAGATCGCCCGCGCGTACCTGGTGCCGGAGGCGACGATGAGTCAGCGGATCCGCCGCGCGAAGCAGCGGATCGAGGCGTCCGGCGCGCGTTTCACGCTGCCGTCCCCGGCCGACCGGGACGAGCGGCTGGCCGCCGTGCTGCGGGTGCTCTACCTGATCTTCAACGAGGGTTACACCGCGTCCAGCGGCGAGGCGCTGCGCCGGGCCGAGCTGACCGGGGAGGCGATCCGGCTGACCCGGGAGCTGCGCCGGCTGCTCCCGGACGACGGCGAGGTGGCCGGGTTGCTGGCGCTGATGCTGCTCACCGACTCGCACCGGGCTGCCCGTACCGGGCCGGACGGCGAGCTGGTGCCGCTGGCGGAGCAGGACCGTAGCCGATGGGACCGGGACGCCGTCGCGGAGGGGGTGGCGCTGGTGACCGAGGCGCTCACCTGGTCGGCGCCGGGGCCGTACCAGGTGCAGGCGGCGATCGCCGCGGTGCACGCGGAGGCGCCCACCGCCGAGGACACCGACTGGCGGCAGATCGTCGCGCTCTACCGGGTGCTGGCACGTGTCGCGCCGAACCCGATGGTCACGCTCAACCAGGCCGTCGCGGTGGCCATGGTCGACGGCCCGCGTGCCGGGCTGGCGCTGCTGGCCACGCTCGACGGCGACGACCGGACCGCGGGGCACCACCGGCTGGCCGCCGTCCGCGCGCACCTGCTCGACCTGGCCGGTGACCGTGCGGAGGCCCGGGCCGCGTACCTGGCCGCCGCGCGGGCCACCACGAGCCTGCCGGAGCGACGTTATCTGGAGGTACGAGCCGCGCGCCTGACCGGTGACCGGCCGCGCTGACCCGCGCCCGGACAGCACTCCGGGCCGGCCCGTGGGCCGACCCGGTGGTGTGTGTGCGTCGCGTACTCAGCTCTTGAAGGCGTCCTTGATCTTCTCGCCGGCCTGCTTGAGCTTGGCGCCCGCCTGGTCGTTGCGGCCCTCGGCCTCGAGGCGCTCGTTGTCGGTCGCCCGGCCGATGCCCTCCTTGACCTTGCCCGCGGTGTCCTGGGAAGCGTTGTCGATCTTGTCGTCCAGACCCATGATGACCTCCACTGAAGCGGTTGCCTGACGACAACTGGTTACCCCGTCGGTCGTCGGCTCAATCCCCTCACCCGATCGGGCGGAAGCTCCGCAACCGCAGGCTGTTACCCACCACGAACACCGACGAGAACGCCATGGCCGCTCCGGCGAGCATCGGGTTGAGCAGTCCGGCCGCCGCCAGTGGCAGCGCCGCGACGTTGTAGGCGAACGCCCAGAACAGGTTGCCCTTTATGATCGCCAGCGTCCGCCGGGAGAGCCGGATGGCGTCCGCGGCGGCCATCAGGTCGCCCCGGACCAGCGTCAGGTCGGCCGCCTCGATGGCCGCGTCGGTGCCGGTGCCCATGGCCAGCCCGAGGTCGGCGCGGGCCAGCGCGGCGGCGTCGTTCACCCCGTCGCCGACCATGGCGACCACGCGGCCCTCGCGCTGGAGCCGCTCGACCACGTCGACCTTGTCGGCGGGCAGCACCTCCGCGATCACCTCGTCGATGCCGACCTCGGCCGCCACCGCCTTCGCCACAGTCGTGTTGTCGCCGGTCAGCAGCACCGGCTTCAGGCCCAGCTCACGCAGCCGCGCGACGGCCGCCCGGCTGGTCGGCTTCACCGCGTCGGCCACCGCGAGCACGCCCCGGGCCCGCCCGTCCCAGCCGGCCAGGATCGCCGTCCGTCCGGCGGCCTCCGCACCGGTCGCGGACCGCACGACCTCCTCGGGTACGTCCAGACCCCGCTCCCGCAGCAGCCGGGCCCGGCCGACCACCACGGTCCGGCCGTCGACGGTGCCGGTCACGCCCAGCCCTTCGGCGTTGGCGAACTCGCCGACCGGCGGCAGCGGTCCGGCTTCGGCCGCGGCCTCGGCGACGGCCCGCGCGATCGGGTGTTCGGAGGCGGCCTCCAGCGCGCCGGCTACCCGGAGCAGTTCGGCGGCGTCCTCGCCGTCGGCGGGCAGCACCTCGGCCAGCGCCATCCGGCCGGTGGTGACGGTGCCGGTCTTGTCCAGCACCACGGTGTCGACCCGGCGGGTGGACTCCAGCACCTCCGGCCCCTTGATCAGCACGCCGAGCTGTGCGCCGCGCCCGGTGCCGACGAGCAGCGCGGTCGGGGTGGCCAGGCCGAGCGCGCACGGGCAGGCGATGATCAGGACGGCTACCGCGGCGGTGAACGCGGCGGTCGGCCCGGAGCCGGTGCCGAGCCACCAGCCGAGCGTGCCGGCGGCCAGCGCGATCACGATCGGCACGAAGACGCCGGAGATCCGGTCGGCGAGCCGCTGCACCGCCGCCTTGCCGGTCTGTGCCTGCTCCACGAGTCGCGCCATCTGGGCGAGCTGGGTGTCTCCGCCGACCCGGGTGGCGCGGACCACCAGGCGGCCGCCGGCGTTCACCGTGGCGCCGACCACGGCGTCGCCCTGGCCCACCTCGACCGGCACCGACTCGCCGGTGAGCATGCTGGCGTCGACTGCGGACGTGCCCTCCTCGACCACACCGTCGGTGGCGATCTTCTCGCCGGGCCGGACCACGAACCGGTCCCCGACCGCGAGCCGGCCGACCGGGATCCGGGTCTCCTGCCCGTCGCGCAGCACCGCCACGTCCTTGGCACCGAGGTCGAGCAGGGCGCGCAGCGCCGACCCGGCGGTGCGCTTGGAGCGGGCCTCGAAGTACCGTCCGGCCAGGATGAACACGGTCACCCCGGCGGCGGCCTCCAGGTAGATGTTGCCGGCGCCGTCGCCGCGGGTGATGTCGAGGCTGAACGGGTGCTTCATCCCGGGCATGCCGGCGTCGCCGAGGAACAGCGCCCAGAGCGACCAGCCGAACGCGGCAAGCGTGCCGAGCGACACGAGCGTGTCCATGGTCGCCGCGCCGTGCCGCAGGTTGATCAGCGCGGCGCGGTGGAACGGCAGCCCGCCCCAGACCACCACCGGGGCGGCCAGGGTGAGCGAGGCCCACTGCCAGTAGTCGAACTGCCAGGCCGGAACCATGGCGAGCACGATCACCGGCACTGTGAGCACGGCGGAGACCCAGAGCCGGGTACGCGCGGTGCGCAGCTCGTCCACCGGCTCCCCGCCCGCTGCCGCCTCCGCCTGCTCGGGCGGCGGCGGTACCACGGCGGTGTAGCCGGTCTTCTCGACGGTGGCGATCAGGTCGGCCGGCGCGATGTCGTCGGCGTACCGGACCGTGGCCTTCTCGGTGGCGTAGTTCACCGTCGCCTCGACGCCGTCCATCCGGTTGAGCTTCTTCTCGATCCGGGCGGCGCAGGACGCGCAGGTCATCCCGCCGATCGCCAGTTCGATCAGGTTCGGCGCGGTGGGCAGCGCCTTTCCCGTGGCAGTCATCGCGGCACCTCCGGCGCTCAACTGTGCCCGTGCCCCGGGGTGCCGTGTCCGGCGGCCGGGGTCGGTGCGGTGGTGGATGCCGGCGCGGCGGGCGGCGGCGCGGTCCGGTCGCCGACGAGGACGGTGAACTCGGCGGTGTGCACCGCGTCGCCGTGCCGGAAGTCCAGGTAGAGACGGTACGCCCCGGCCGAGGGCACCTCGGCGGCGAACGTGATCGCCGGACCGGCGGGTGTGCGCCCGTCGCCGGGCACGCCCTCCGGGTGCACGTGCAGGTACGCCAGGTCGCCCTGCCGCAGCGCCACCAGGTGCCCGTACGCGCCGAGGTAGGGCGCAAGGTCGGTGACCGGCCGCCCGTCGCGGCTGACGGAGAGCGTGAGCCGGCTGGTCCGGCCCGGCTCCGGCGTGCCGGTCAGGGTGACCGTGTAGCCGTCGACTGTGGTGCTGGTCGCCGGCGCGGGCAGCGGCCGGGCGGTCAGCTCGCCGGGGACCGTGACGTCCAGGCCGAGCGTCAGCGGCTCGCCGCCTTCGGGGGTGAAGTCGGCGAACGCCCGCCAGACGCCGGGGCCGTGCAGCGGTGAGGCGACCCGCCAGGTGCCGTCGCCGGCCATCTCCGGGTGGACGTGCCGGAACCCGGACAGATCCCGGCGGGCGACGATCAGGTGCATGCGCTTGTCGTGGGCCACCTCGAAGCGGGTGACCGGTGCGCCGTCCGGGCCGGTGATCCGGAAGGCGAACTGCCCGGCCGGGGCGTCGGCGGGCTGGAACGTGTAGCCGCGCTCGGAGACGAGCAGCCCGCCGGGCAGGTGCGCGGAGGCGCCGCCTACCTGGCTCTCGTCACCGTGGCCGGTGTCGCCGGCCCCGTGGTCGCTGTCGCTGTCGTCGTGTCGGGTCTCGGCGGCCGGGGCGACGGGATCGGCCAGGTTGCCGATCCCGTACGCCGCGCCGAACACCGCCACGAGGCCGAGCGCGAAGCCGCTGAGCTTCGTCGCCGTGTTCATGGTGTCTCCTCGGTTGTCGCGGGTCCGCCGGACCCGTCACGCACCGGCGAGGTCGTAGCCGGCCTCGTCGACCGCCGCGCGGACCGCGTCCACGTCCAGCGGGTTCTGACTGGTGACGGTGACCCGGCCGCCGGCCAGGTCGACCTGGACGTCGGTGACGCCCGGAAGTGCGCTCAGCTCGGTGCTCACCGAGTTGACGCAGTGCCCGCAGGTCATGCCGTTCACCTGGTAGGTGGTCTCCATCTCGCCCTCCGATCTGATACCCCCCAGGGGTACTTTCCGAACGTTAGCATACCCCCGTGGGGTACGCTATCCTCGGTTTCATGACCGCGCCGTCCAGCCCGACCCGGGGCTACACCGCCAGCAAGGACCAACTCCTCGCCCGGCTCCGCCGGATCGAGGGCCAGGTCCGTGGCATCGAGAAGATGGTCGAGGACGACCGTTACTGCATCGACGTGCTGACCCAGATCTCGGCCATCCAGGCGGCGCTGGACAAGGTGGGGCTGGGCCTGCTCGACGGCCACGCCCGGCACTGCATGCACGAGGGCGCCGCCGAGGGCCGGGCCGACGAGATGGCGACCGAGATGATGGCCGCCGTCGGCCGCCTGATGAAGCGCGGCTGAGCGGGGACCTTCGACCCCTCCGGCCAGGGCACATCGACCCGCGCCGACGCGCCCGGGCGGACGTACCGTCGATGTGGCGGGCAGGCCGGCCCGGCGGACCCGCGGTGACGGACGGAGGGCGGCCCGATGATGTGGCAGAGCCCGATGATGGGCTGGATGTGGATCTGGTCCCTGCTGGTGCTCGCCGTGCTGGCGGGGCTCGTCTGGGCGGCCGTGCGGTGGACCGGCCCGCAGTACCTGGGCCCGACGACGGCCCGGCGCATCCTGGACGAGCGGTACGCCCGCGGCGAGATCGACGAGGACGAGTACCGGCGACGCCGGGCCGGCCTGGCCTGACCACGCGGTGCGCGCGTCAACGGCCACGGTGTGCGGGAGCGGACGGCCGGGCTGCCTACCATGGCCGGACGACGACCCGGACGTGGTCGACACGTCCGCGCCGGCCGGGTGACCAGACCGGTCCGGCGGACCAGGCGTCGCCGCGACCGTTGGGAGAGACCTCATGGGTGCCGACCACACCCACCCCGCGCCCGCCGCGCCGCCGGGCGTACGACGGCTGCTCGTCGCCGTGGTGGTGCCGCTGTTCGCGCTCACCGTGATCGCGGCGCTGGTGCTCTGGCCCGGGCAGGACCGGGAGCCGATCGGCGGCGCTGACGTCCCCCGCTACCACGGCACGGTGACCCGGGTGGTCACCGAGCCCTGCCCGCCGACGCCGGAGGCCCCGGAGGGCGGCGGTGGCCCCTGCGGCACCGTGACGGTCACCGCCGAGCAGGGCCCGGACGCGGGCCGGCAGGTCGAGACGCCGATCCCGGCCGGGCCGGGCGCTCCCCGGGTCGCGGTCGGCGACGAGGTCGTCCTGGTCGAGCTGACCGACCCGGCCGACCCGGCGGTGAAGTCCTACAACATCGCCGAGCACCAGCGCGGTACGCCGCTGATCTGGCTGATGGTGCTGTTCGCCGCCGCGATCGTGGCGTTCGGCCGGTGGCGCGGGCTCGCCGCGCTCGGCGGCCTGGTGGCCAGCTTCGCCATCCTCCTGGGCTTCGTGCTGCCTGGTATCGGTGCCGGCCAGCCGCCGCTGCTCGTGGCGATCGTCGGCGCCGCGTTGATCATGTTCGTGGTGCTCTACCTGACGCACGGGATCACCGCGCAGACGTCGGTCGCGGTGCTCGGCACGCTCGGCAGCCTGGTGGTCACCGGCGTGCTCGGCCTGCTCGCCACGTCCGCCACCCACCTGACCGGCTTCGGCAGCGAGGACGCCACCACGCTGTCCATGTTCCAGGGCGACGTGGACCTGCACGGGCTGCTGCTGGCCGGCATCATCATCGGCTCGCTGGGCGTGCTGGACGACGTGACGGTCACCCAGGCGGCCACCGTCACCGAACTGGCGCACGCCAACCCCGGACTGTCCCGGCGGCAGCTCTACCGGGCGGCGACCCGCGTCGGCCGGGCCCACATCGCGTCCACCGTCAACACCATCGTGCTGGCGTACGCGGGCGCCTCACTGCCGCTGCTGCTCCTGCTGGTCGCCGACTCCCGCCCGGTGAGCGAGATCCTCACCAGTGAGTTCCTCGCCCAGGAGATCGTCCGCAGCGCGGTGGCGACGCTCGGCCTGATCGCCGCCGTACCGCTGACGACCGGACTGGCCGCGATCGTGACCACCGCCGGGCGGCGCTCGCCCGGCGCGGAGCCGGCGCCCGCCGCGCCCCCGCCGCCGGCCGGACGGGACGACGCGCTGGAGGCCCTCGGCGGCGGAAGGAGTACGGAGGCCGCATGGTGACACTCCGCAGCGTGACCATCGAATTCAAACGCGACGCTGGTCACGGTGTGCCACGGCGAAATCTCGCTATTGGTCGGCTTCCGGACGTAGATCCTCACGAGTGCTGTCAGGTAACCTCGCTGCCGGTCACCGCCGAAGGCGCGCACCGGCGCCAGCGGTGCCGCCGCCCAATCGCCCACGGGCGAACCGGGGAACCAGGTACATGGGGTGAATCCGCGACAGCGGTAGGGGCCACTTCCGTCCCGAACCCGTCAGCTAACCCGGTCGGCGGCCGACGGAAGGGAACACTGTGACGGCACCCCTGCGCCGCTGGCTGACACCCGTGGTGGCCGTGCTGGCCTCGCTGGCCGTGCTGGCCGGCCCGAACCCGGCGACCGCGGCCCCCGCCGCGGCGGCCCCCGGCAACCCCTCGGGCCACGAGGAGGACGGCGACCCGCCGCTCATCACCGAGGCGATCGACTCCGCCAACCGGAACTTCCTCCAGGCCAAGGCGAAGCTCGCCAAGTCCCAGGACCGCCAGCGGCGGCTGGCGGCCGAGGTGAAGACGGCACAGGCCGAACTCGACGCGCTCAGCCCGCAGGTCAACCAGCTCGCCGCCCAGTCCTACCGGACCGGCCGGATGGGCGCGATGGCGATGCTGCTGGAGAGCAACTCCCCCGACTCGTTCGTCCGCCGGGTCAACGCCTTGGACGAGCTGAACCTCCTCAACGCGCAGCGCCTGGCCGCCATCAACGCGGTCAAGACCCGCGCCGAGCAGGCCAAGATCGCGCTCGACGCCGAGGTGCGCGAGCAGGAGAAGCAGAAGAACGCGATGGAGCGCGAGAAGGTGCAGGCCGAGCGTGCGCTGAAGCTCGTCGGCGGTCTCGGCTTCACCGGCGGCCTGGTCTCCGCCACCTCACCGGTCGCCAAGATCGCCCCCGGCCGCACCTCCGACGGCGGGTGGAAGGCCGAGTCGTGCAGCGAGGACGACCCGACCACCTCGGGCTGCGTCACGCCGCGCACGCTGCACGCGTACAAGGAGGTCCGGCGCGCCGGCTTCAAGCGCTTCGTGGGCTGCTACCGGCCCGGCGGGCCGTGGGAGCACCCCAAGGGCAAGGCGTGCGACTGGTCGCTCCAGAACAGCGGCTTCGCGCCCTGGCACAACAACGACACCCGCCGGTACGGCAACGAGGTGGCCGCCTTCCTCATCCGCAACGCCGACCGGCTGGGCATCTACTACGTCATCTGGAACCGGCAGATCTGGTTCCCGGCCACCGGCTGGAGTTCGTACAGCGGACCGTCGAACCACACCGATCACGTCCACATGTCGCTGCTCTGACCCGGACACCACGAAAAGGGGCCGCCCTCGGGCGGCCCCTTTTCTCGTCCGTACGGGTCAGCTCGCCAGCGCCGGGTCGGCGGGCGCGGCCGGGGCGGGCAGCGGGGCCGGGGCCTGCGCCACGGTCCGCACCTCGCCACCGGCGAGCCGGTACGACATGCCCACCACCGTGCACCGCCCGGCGGCCACCCGCTCGGCCAGCACGGCGGACCGGGCCAGCAGCGTCTCCACCGTCTGCGCGATGTGGACGTCGATGATCCCGTCGAGATCCTCGACGCCCTGGCGGGCGGCGCGCAGCAGGCTCGGCGAGACCGCGTCCACCACCGCGCCCAGGTGCCCGGCCGGGGCGGCACCGGTCCGGACCCCCTCCCGGGCGGCCTGGACCGCGCCGCACGAGTCGTGCCCGAGCACCACCACGAGCGGCGTGCCCAGCACGGTGACGGCGTACTCGACGCTGCCGAGCACCTCCGGCCCGGCGGTGTGCCCGGCGGTACGCACCACGAAGAGGTCACCGAGACCGCGGTCGAAGATGATCTCGGCGGCGAGCCGCGAGTCGGAGCAGCCGACGATCACCGCGAACGGGTGCTGGCCGTCGGCCACCGCCGCCCGGTGCCCGGCGTCCTGATTCGGATGCTGCGGGACGCCCGTGACGAACCGGTGATTACCGGCACGCAGCTCGGTCAGTGCCTGTTCCGGGGTGCTCGGCGTCATGTCCCTCACCTCGTCTACCTGGGGAACCACCAGGCCGAACGGCCTCGCGACCCACGGTCACACGCCCCTCGGGGTCCGTCAAGATTCGTGATACGCATTTCATACTTTCCCGTCTCCGCCCCGCCCCGGACCGCGCCGATTCGGCAGGTGGCGAACGTGGCCATAGCATGACCACCATGGCGACCACACCAGTTGAGGACGGGAGCCGCCGTAACTGGACCTTCCTCACCAACCACGGCCACGTGCTGCTGGCTATCGCACGCAACCCCACCGCCCGGCTGCGCGACGTGGCGGACGAGGTGGGCGTGACCGAGCGGGCGGCCCAGGCCATCGTGGCCGACCTGGAAGCAGGGGGTTACCTGCGGCGTACGCGGGTGGGACGGCGCAACGAGTACACGGTCAACCCGAAGGGCCGCTTCCGGCACCCGGCCGAGGCCGACCAGCAGGTCGGCGCGCTACTGGCCCTGTTCGCCGCCGAGCCCGCCGGGGACGCCTCCGCCGGCCGGTGACCCGGGCCGGCACCACGTGTGCCCCGCGCAGGCGGGTGCGGCGGGTAATCTCACCGCGTGCGCGACAGCTTGCGGCCGGGCGCGACCACGGGACGCGTCCGGGCCGGACACCGGATCAGGTCCGTCCTCTCCGGAGCGGCGGTGACCGCCCTGCTCGGCGGCGCGCTGGCGGTGCCCGCGCCCGCGCTGGCCGCCCCGAAGTGCGGCCCGGCCGGCGGCCCCGCACCCACCGAGGTGCCGTGGGCGCTGAGCCGCCTCGACCCGGCCGCCGCCTGGCGGCTCGGCAAGGGCGCCGGGATCACCGTCGCGGTGATCGACTCCGGGGTCTCACCGACCCATCCCCTGCTGCGCGGGCGGGTGCTGCCGGGTGAGGACTTCAACCAGCTCGTCCGCCTGAAGGGGCAGTGCGACCTGGTCGGCCACGGCACCATGGTCGCGGGCATCATCGCCGGCCGGGAGGGCACCGGCACGCCGTACACCGGCATCGCGCCGGAGGCGAAGATCCTGCCGCTGCGGGTGCTGGCCGAGAACAAGGAGAACTTCGACCCGGACGTGCCGGCCGAGATCGGCAAGGCGATCCGCTGGGCCGTCGACCACGACGCCGACGTGATCAACCTGTCCCTGGTCACGCTCGACGACCCGGCGCTGAAGTCCGCCGTGCAGTACGCGCTCGGCAAGGACGTGGTGATCGTCGCGTCCGCCGGAAACCGGCAGGAGAACCGGGAGGACCGGCCCGCCTATCCGGCGGCGTACGAGGGTGTCGTCGCCGTCGCCGGGATCGACGAGCAGGGCGGGCACGTCGGCAGCTCGGTCAGCGGGGACTATGTGGACATCGCCGGCCCCGGCCTGAACATCGTCGGGCCCGCGCCGCAGGGGCCGGGCTACCGGGGTGAGCCGCAGGGCGGGACGAGCTTCGCCACCGCGTACGTCTCCGGGGTGGCCGCGCTGGTGCGGGCCGCGCACCCGGACATCAGCGCCGACGAGGTCGCCTACCGGCTGACCCGCACCGCCGACAGCCCGCCGGACGGGCACAACGCCGAGGTCGGCTACGGGATGGTCAACCCGTACCGGGCAGTCACCAGCCTGCTGGGCACCCGCAGCGACCCGCCGCTGGGCGCGATGCCGCCACCGGCGCCGCCGGCCGACCCGCTGGCCGGGCAGCGCACCGTCGCGATCTGGGTCGCCGTCGTCGGCGCGCTGCTGGCCGGCGTCCTGCTGACGCTGCGGCCCATCCTGGTACGCGGACGGCGGCGCGGGTGGCGGCCGGGCCGGCGCGACGTCCCGCAGGACGCCTGACGATGCACGACGGCTCCGCCCGGCGGGAGCCGTAGCGGAGCCGCTGTGGACCGGTCGGGGTCAGTTGCCCCAGACCTTGGAGTTGCTCATCTCCGTGGTCATGTAGTTCTCGCGCGCGATGCCCACCGCGCCACCGATCTCGTTCAGGACCTTGTTGATGTCCCGCACGGCGGCGTCCCACTGAGCCTGGTGCTGCTGGTAGGCGGCCCGGTCCTGGCCCTCCCACTCGAGCTTGGTCAGCATCGCCCGCAGCGTGTCGAGCTTCTCGTCGATGGTCCGCGAGATGGCCTGCATCTGCTGGTTGCTGCTCTCCAGAACAGCGTAGTCAACCTTGATGCTCATCGATTCCTCCTCTGCCTGTCTTCGCGGATCACGGGTTGAGCGCAGCGTGGAACTTGTCCAGCATCTGCTGCTGCTCTTCGTCGTTGACCTGGTGCGTGGTGCCCGACTTGTCGAGCAGGTCCGCGATGTTGTCCATCGCGGTCAGCAGCTTCGTCGTGTCCTCGTTCCAGCGAGTCATCAGGCTCTGGAAGCCCGTGGACGCCTGGCCCTTCCAGGCCATCGCCAGGTCGTCGACCACGTTCCACAGCTTCTTGAGCTCGCCGTCGACGTCGCTGCGCGTGGACCGCACGTCACTCGCGGCGGTGTGCAGAGTCGCTGCACTGACCTCGAACGCCATGCTTCACACCCTTCCGTCATCTTGTGGCGGCGGTTCCGCCGCGCCCTCCCCCGCGGCAAGGCGTACACACCCCACCGACGGACACTTCATCCGAACCGTAGCGGACGATGTCCAACCCGCGCAGCCCTGCTGACCCATCGTCGTATTCCGACACGCCACTGTCGACAGACGCGGCCCGCAACCCCCTCCGTACCAGGTGGACCGTCGACGCGGAGGTCAGGACCGATCGCGCGAGGATTTGACGATCGTCGACACGCCGAAGGCCAGCACCGCGACCAGCATCACCACCACGACCCACAGCACCGGCTTCTCGAACGCGCGCTGGAACGACAGCACCAGCAGCGCCGCGCAGGTGCTCAGCGCCACCACCTCGGCGGCCCGGCGCAGCCGCGCCGAACGGTTCAGCCCGGCGACCAGCATCAGGACCACGAAGACCGGGATGGTCAGCAGGACGTACAGCAGCAGCGAGAAGAGCAGAGTGTCCACGCGTCGCTCCCGTCACCCGTAGAACTTGGAGTCCCGCACCCAGTCGATCTTGATGTCCTTGATGTCCGGGTCGGAGCCGGTCGGCGCCCAGCCGGGACGGGAGTCCGCGGTGAACGTGAACCGGCTGTCGGTGTGGAAGGCGGCCATCAGCGCGTGCAGCAGCGCGCTGATCTCGCCGAACACCAGGACCAGGATGGCGGCGGTGGCGGCCAGGCCGGCGATGCCGATGGCCTGCGCCAGCGCGGTCGTCGCGGGGAAGAACTGGAGCGCGATCGAGGCGATCACCGCGACCAGGATCGGCATGAGCGCCTGGGCCAGGCCGGAGACCGCGTCGTTGTACGCGTCCCGGGCGGCGGTGAGCGTGTCCCGGTTGGCGGCGAACGCCTCGGCCAGCGAGTTGATCTCCGCACCGAGCTTGCGCAGGAACAGGTCGAACGCGTCCCGGTCGTCGAAGTCCCACTCCGCCGCGTCCGGCGGGACCGCCGCCATCGCCGCGCCGAACTGGTCCGCGCCGAGCAGGCGGGCCGCCTCGTCCCACTTCTTGATGGACTCGTTCACCTCCTGGTTGTCGAACGACTCCAGGTAGAGGATCGTGCCGATCAGCGCCGCCGAGGCGGCGATCCAGACCAGGTTGCCCTTGGCGATGGCCGCCGCCGACCGGACCGGCGCCGTGGTCTGCGCGACCGACACCGAGCCGGTCACCGTCCCGGAGGCGTTGGCGATGAGGATCTCCGGTGGCATCAGGCGTCCTTCCCGTGACGGGCCCGGCCGATCACTTGACCACCCAGGGCTGATCCGACTTCTCCCAGTTCTTCGCGCTCTGTTCGAGCTGCGCGGCGGCCCTGCGCAGATGCTCCACACCGGTGCGGACGTTGTCCAGGTGCCCGTCCACCGCCGCGTTGTGCCGCTCCACCGCGCCGGTGCCGAACCAGCTCAGCGCGCCACCGGGCAGCTTCACCTCGGCCAGCAACGTCTCGACGTTGCGCAGGTATTGGATCGGCCCGTCCGGGGCGTCGAGCCGCTGCCCGGCCTTCCGGATCGCATCGACGTCGACCGTGTTCGGCATCGTCGGCTCCTCTCGCTCAGCGCCGCAGATTGCGGGTCGGGTCGGACAGGTCCACCCCGAACTGACGGAACCAGTCCTCCGGGGTGAGCGTGCCGTCCTGCGCCCGGCGGACCATCTCGGAGTCGCCGAGCATCTCGCCCAGCAACTCCCGCTGCCGCTCCTCGAAGGCGGCGTAGGCCGCGTCGATCGCCGCCTGCATCGCCTCGGCCAGGGAGAAGCTGTCCAGCCGCATCGCCCGCGCGTTCAGCTCGACGTCACCGACCTTCATGTCGCCGTCGACTGTCACCCGCACCAGGCCGTCCGGGCTCTCCCCGGTCACCCGCAGCTCGGCGCGCTGCCGCTGGACCTCGGCCAGCCGGCGCTGCTGCTCCTGCGCCTGCCGCAGCAGACCCTCCACGGCGGCACCGAAACCCGACGGGCTGCTCACGGACGCGCCCCTTCCCACTCGCGGCTGTCGATCGGGCCGACGCTACCGGACCGGCGGCCCGCCGTCCGTCCCGTCAGGCCGGTTCCGTCCACGCGGTCTGGATCAGCTGCTGGCCGTCGCGGCGGCGCACGAGCGTGCCCCGGCCCGGCGGCTGCGGGGTCGGCCGCAGGTTGCCGAACACCGCGCCCTCCTCCCGGCTGCCGGACATCAGCAGGCCCGGCGAGTCCAGCTCGCGCAGGCGTTGCAGCACCGGCTCGTACAGCGCCCGAGCCACACCGCCGACCCGGCGCGTGATGATCAGGTGCAGGCCGATGTCGCGCGCCTGCGGCAGCAGCTCGTGCAGTGCGCTCAGCGGGTTGCTGCCACCGGAAGCGACCAGGTCGTAGTCGTCCACCAGGATGTACAGGTCCGGCCCCTTCCACCAGCTCCGGTCACGCAGCTGGGCGGTGGTCACGTCCGGGCCGGGCAGCCGGTTCTGCAACGCGCTGCGGATCGAGCCGAGGCCCTGGCTGAACACCTGGTTCGACGGCGCGTAGTCGAGCAGGTGGTCCCCCTCGACCGCACCCAGCAGACCACGCCGGTAGTCGGCGATGACCAGCCGCGCCTGGGCCGGGGTGTACCGCTCGGCGATCCCCCGGGCGATCAGCCGCAGCAGGTTCGTCTTGCCGCACTCGGCGTCGCCGAACACGGTCAGGTGCGGCTCGCCCGCCAGGTCCAGGTAGACCGGGGCGAGCGCCGACTCGTTGACGCCGATCGGGATGCCCGGGGCGGACCTGTCGACGACCTTCGCCAGCTCGGTGACCGCCAGCTTGCGCGGCAGCAGCCGGACCTTCGGCGCCGGCTGCCCCGGCCAGTTCGCCGCGACGTGACCGGCGAGCGCCACCGACGCCTCGGTCAGGTCCTCGATGTCGCGCTTGCCGTCGATCCGCGAGATCGCGGTCAGGAAGTGCAGCTTGTCCCGGGTCAGACCCCGACCGGGCGCGCCCACCGGCACGTTCTGCGCGGCCCGCCTGTCGATCTCCGACTCCGACGGGTCACCGAGCCGCAGCTCCAGCTTGGTGCCGAGCAGGTCCCGCATGTTGATCCGGATCTCCGCCCAGCGCACCGCCGTGATCACCACGTGGACGCCGAAGCCGAGGCCCCGGTTCGCCAGGTTGGTGATCGTCTGCTCCAGCTCCTCGTACTCCTGGCGCAGCGTGTTCCAGCCGTCCACGACGAGGAAGACGTCACCGAACGGGTCGTCGGCGAACTCACCCGCCGCCCGGCGGCGCCGGTAGCTCGCGACCGAGTCGATGCCGTGCTGGGTGAACCGGTTCTCCCGCTCGTCGATCACGGCGACCACCTCGGCCACCGTCCGCCGGACCGCCTCGACGTCGCGCCGCCCCGCCACACCCGAGGTGTGCGGCAGCCCGTCCAGGCTGCGCAGCGCGCCGCCGCCGAAGTCGAGGCAGAAGAACTGCACCTCGCGCGGCGTGTGGGTGAGCGCCAGCGAGGCCAGCATCGAGCGCAGCATGGTGCTCTTGCCGCTCAGCGACGCACCGACGATCACCACGTTGCCGCCGGCCCCGGCGAGGTCGACCATCATCGGGTCGCGGCGCTGCTCGTACGGGCGGTCCACGATGCCGACCGGCACGGCGAGCCGGCCACGGCCCGGCCAGTCGGCGGTGGTCAGGCCGTACGTCGGGTGCACGCTCAGCTTCGGCAGCAGCTCGGCCAGCCCGGACGGCTCGGCAAGCGGCGGAAGCCACACCTGGTGCGCCGGCTTACCGCGGCCCTTGAGCTGGTCGATCAGCACGTCCAGCATCGCCACGGCCTTGCCGTCGCCGCTCTGCTCCGGCTCCGGCGCGGCCTCCGCCGGACTCGGCGCCGCCGGCACCGGCACGTAGTCGATGCCGTACGGGACGATCCGGCGCTGCACCTGCGCCCGGGTGGAGCGCTGCACCTGCCCGGGCGCCCGGTACGGGCCGGACACGTAGGCGGCGCGGAACCGCAGCATGGTCGCGGTGTCGGTCTTCAGGTAGCCGTGGCCGGGTGCGCTGGGCAGCTCGTACGCGTCCGGCACGCCCAGCACGATCCGGCTCTCCACCGCCGAGAACGTGCGCAGACCGATCCGGTACGACAGGTGCGTGTCCAGGCCGCGCAGTTTGCCCTCCTCCAGCCGCTGCGAGGCGAGCAGCAGGTGCACGCCGAGCGACCGGCCGAGGCGGCCGATCATCACGAACAGGTCGATGAAGTCCGGCTTCGCGGCGAGCAGCTCGGAGAACTCGTCACAGATGATCAGCAGGCTGGGCATCGGCTCCAGCTGCTCACCGGCGGCCCGCGCCTTCTCGTAGTCGTACCGGGAGACGTAGTTGCCCGCCGCCCGCAGCACCTCCTGCCGGCGGTTCATCTCACCGGCGAGCGCGTCCCGCATGCGGTCCACCAGCGGCAGCTCGTCGGACAGGTTGGTGATCACCGCGCTGGTGTGCGGCAACGCGTCCAGTGAGGCGAACGTGGCGCCGCCCTTGAAGTCGACGAGGACGAAGTTCAGCTCCTCCGACGAGTGCGTCACCGCGAGCGCCGCGACCACCGTCCGCAGCAGTTCGCTCTTGCCGGAACCGGTGGCGCCGATCACCAGGCCGTGCGGGCCCATGCCCTCGTGCGCGGACTCCTTGAAGTCCAGCTCCACCACGTTGCCGTCCGGTCCCAGGCCGAGCGGGATGCGCAGCCGGTCGCGGTGGCTGCGCGGACGCCAGGTCTGCCGGGTGTCCACAGTCGCCGCGTCGCCGACGCCGAGCAGGTCGGGCAGCTCCATGCTGCGGGCCAGCGGCTCCTCGGTGCTGGCGCCCTGCTGCTGGGAGAGCCGGAACGGGGCGATCTGCCGGGCCAGCCCCTCGGCCGCGCTCAGGGACAGCCGGTCCGGCCGGCCGAGCCGCGACGTGGCGGTGCCGCGCACCAGGTCCAGCCCGGTGCCGTCGCCGGCGTCCAGGCAGAGCAACCAGCGGCCGGCGTCGCGCGGGACCGCACCGGACAGGTCGAACACCGTCGTGCCGAGCAGGCCCGGCCCGGTCAGCGCGCAGGTCGCCGAGACCTCGCCGCCGTCCAGCACCACCACCACGTGCGGCGCGGTGGTCAACGGCTTCGCCTCCGGCGCGAACCGGGGCCGTCCGCCCAGGTCCTGGGCCAGCGCGGTCTCCGCCTCGTCCAGCGCGGCGAACACCATCCGGCGCGCGCCCGCCGCGTCCGTACGCCCCGGGTGCTGGGCGTGCGGCAGCCACTTCACCCAGTCCCAGGCGGCCTGCCGGTCCGGCGCGGCGACCACGACCACCAGGAGGTCCTCCGGGGCGTGGAACGTGACCAGCTGACCCAGCGCGGCCCGGGCCAGGTCCAGCACCGGCTCCCGGTCGCCGCGCAACGCGATCCGGCTGAACGCGCGCATCGACAGCGCGGTCGGCAGATCCGGCACGCTGGAGTGGGCCCGGACGAACCGGCGCAGCGCGATCGCGCTCATCGGTTCCAGGTCCTCCACCGGCTTGGTCTCCGGCGGCACGATCTCCACCGCCAGCCGCTGCGGGCCCAGCGCGATCCGTACCTCGCCGAAGTCGTCCTCGGTGATCCGCCGCTCCCAGAGCCGGCGCGAGGCGGCGATCGACCAGAGCGCGTCCGGTTCCGGGTGCCGCCAGGTCATCGCGGCGCGCTGCTGCTCGGCCGCCCGCCGGGTGCGCTTGCGCATCTGCGCGAGGTACCGCATGTAGTCGCGCCGCTGGGCGTTCAGCTCGGCCTTGTCCTTGCCGCCGTTGCCGAGCGTGCCGATCGCCATGCCCAACATGGACACACCGAACAGACCACCCGCGACGTACGTCATCATGCCGCCGCCCCGGCCGGCGTAGAGGAACGCCATCGCGCCCACGCCGCAGAGCATCGGCAGGATCATCAGCACCTGGCCCATGCCCTTGGCCTGCGGTTCCGGCAGCTCGGGCGGGGATTCCAGCAGCACCTCGCCGCGCGGCAGCGCGGGCCCCGGTTGACGCGGAAGTCGGCGGAACACCACCGTACTCACGGCTCTCCCCTCCCCAGAAGCGGCCCTGATCGTGGTCTGCCACCGCCGGTGAGCGTCGGGTGGGCAACCTGTGCGACCGCCATCGTAGGTAATCTCCGTCAGGCGTCGTGGACCCGTGGGGCGACGCCGACGGCCCAGCGGATCGTATGCGAGCACGAGGAGGCCACTGTGGCGACGAAGACGGCGACCGGCGGGCTGAGCCGGATCACCATCGTGGCGCCGCGTACCAGGATGGATCTGGCGCTGCCGTCCGACGTGCCGCTCGCCGACCTGCTCCCCACGCTGCTGCGGTACGCGGGCGAGGACCTGGCCGACGAGGGCGTACGGCACGGCGGCTGGGCCCTGTCCCGGCTCGGCGGTCAACCGCTCGACGGCGGCCGCACCGCCGCGCAGCTCGGTGTCCGCGACGGTGAGGTGCTCTACTTCAACCCGCGCGCCGCGACCGCCCCCGAGATCGTCTTCGACGACGTGGTGGACGCGGTCGCCACCTCCACCACCCAACGGGCGGGCGCCTGGCAGGTGGGCACCACCCGGGCGTTCGCGGTCCTGCTGGCCGGCTCGGCGCTGGCCGCGGGCGCGGTGGCGACGCTGCTCACCGGCCCGCCGCAGCTACCCGGCGCGGCGGCCGCGTTCGTGGTCGCGGTGGCACTGCTGGTCGGCGCCGCGGTGCTGTCCCGCGCCGCCGGCGACAGCCGCACCGGCGCGGTGCTGGCCCTGGTCGGGATCGGGTACGCGGGGGTCGGCGGCCTGCTGGTGCTCGCCGGTGAGCGGACGCTCGGCGAGCTGGCCGGCCCGCACGTCCTGCTGGCCGGCACCGCAGTGGTGGTCTTCGCCGCGATCGCCGCGCTGGCGGTCGGCGACCGTCTGCCGCTGTTCCTCGGCGCGGTCGGCGTGGGCGGCGCGGTCGGCCTCGGCGCGGTGCTCAGCCTGTCCTTCGACATCGGCGCGGCGGCCTCGGCGGCGGTGGTGGCGACTGTCGCGTTCGGCGCGCTGCCGGCGCTGCCGATGCTCGCCTACCGCCTGGCCCGGCTGCCGGTGCCGTCCATCCCCACCGGCCCGGACGACCTCAAGACCGACACCGAGTCGGTGGACGGGCCGTCGGTGCTGCGCAACAGCGAGCGCGCGGACGCGTTCCTCACCGGTCTGCTGTGGACCGTCTCGCTGCTGGTGCTCGGCGGCGAGGTGGTGCTGGCCGAGGACGGCCGGCTCCCGGCGGTCCTGCTCTGCCTGGTACTGGCGCTGCTGTCGCTGCTGCGGGCCCGCCCGTTCCTCAGCCGCGCCCAGCGCACGCCGGTGCTGCTGGCCGGCACCGTCGGCCTCGGGCTGGTCGCCGCCGCCACCTTCGCCGCCGGCTCACTGGCGGTACGGCTCGGCCTGGTCCTCGGTGGCCTGGCCGTGGTGGCCGTGATCAGCCTCGTCTACGGCCTGACCGTGGCCGGCAAGCGGATCTCCCCGGTCTGGGGCCGGACCCTGGACATCGTCGAGATCCTGCTGATCATCGCGCTGGTGCCGCTGGCCGTGTGGGTGTGCGGCGCGTACGGCTGGATCGTCAACCTTCGACCGTGACGGTCCCCATCGCGGTGCCGACCGGCGCGGTGGCGTAGACGCCCGGGCCGTGCTGGCCGTCCAGCGGGCGGGCCGGCACGCCGGCGCGCCGGGCCATCTCCCGGACCGCCTTCACCAGCGCCTCGGCGTGCCCGTCCATGGCCGCCACCCGCAGCAGCGGCGGCACCCGCCGGCCACCCGGGAGCACCACCGCGGCGACCGTGTGCGAGGGCGCGGAGGTGGCGGTGACCGCGTCCACCAGTGCGCCGAGCGAGCCGTTGGGGCGTACCCGCAGGGCCAGGCAGCGCTGCGTCCAGCCGCCCCCGCGCAGGCTGGTCCACGTCTCCACCGGGGACTCCGGCGCCAGGTCGAGCCCGGCGCCGGACACCACCGCCGCGTGCAGCTCGTTGCGGTCGAGCACCCGGTGACCGAGGCCGGCGGCGTTGAGCGCCTTGCCGAGCCGGCCCACCCCGGCCGCCACCGTGCGGTGCACGCCGCGCAGGCCGCCGCCCCGGCTCACCGCCTCGGCCCGCGCGTCGGACACCGACAGGCGCAGCGCCACCCACACCGTCCGGTACGCGGACGGCGGCGCGCCTGGTGCCGGGTACCAGACCAGGGTGTGCGAGACGACCTGGGTCTGGGTGACCGGGCCGGAGAAGTCGGCGAGCACCGCGAGCGCCCGGTCGACCACCGCCGCCTCGATCGAGCCGGCGGGCGCGCCGGGACGGCCGGTCAGCGCCAGCGCGGCGAACCAGCCCCGGTCGTCCTGCCCGATGCCGAGCCGGGTGCCGCGCTCGGTCAGCTCCACCACCGTCAGTTCGGGGGCGAGCGCGGCGAGCCGCGGGTCACCGCCGGGCGCCGCGCCCCGGGCCCGGTCGCGCCGCCGGCGCAGCCGGCGGCGGAGCATCAGGTCCTCGTACCACCAGCGGCCGCCCCGGCGCGCGAACGCCGCGACCACCGCCAGCAGCGCCAGGACGCCGACCACCGCGAGCAGCCACGCCGGGCCGCCGGTGGCGAACCAGACGGCGAGCGCCGCGCACTCCACCATCACGAGCTGCCCGACCACGACCGGGCCGAGGCGGCCCCGGCGGCGCTTGTCGGCCGGGGTGACCGGCCGGTCCGGCGGTACGGCGGGAACGGTGGCGGTACGACCGGGTGGCGCCTGGAGCTGCGTCATCGGTGTGCGTCCCTTCTGGACATCCTGGGCATCCGCCGGGCGGGTGCGGTCGTTCGGGCGGCGGACGGGGTCCGGCGCACCCCCGACGGCCCCTTATCGTAGGGAAGCCCGCGGCGCTGTTCGGACCTGTCGCCGCGGACCCACCCCCGCCGGAGGTTAGTCATGCGGACCCGCCGCGATCAGGTGCAGGCGTACCGCTTCGTCACCCGCCGCATCGTCTCGGCGCTGCTCTCCGGCGATCCGGAGACGAACGACCTGCCGATGCGCCGCCTCGGCATGGCGGTGTTCGGCAGCGTCATCGCGGCCGCCGTGGTGCTCGGCGGCGTGGGCGCGTACGGGCAGCTCACCAGCAACTCCGCGCCGCTGGAGCCGAACACGCTGGTGATCGAGCGGGAGACCGGCGCGACGTACTACTTCGGTGAGGACCGGGTGCTGCGCCCGACGCTCAACTACGCCTCGGCGCGGCTGATCGTCAACGACGCGGCGGCGCAGCCGCGCACCATGTCCCAGGCGTCGATCAAGGACCGTCCACGCGGTCGGCTGGTCGGCATCGTGGGCGCCCCGGACGACCTGCCCGACCGCAAGTCCCTGGTCGGACTGCCCTGGTCGGTGTGCGACGTACCGGATCCGAACGACCCGCAGCGCTCCACCACGCACCTGGTGATCGACCGCGCCCTGCCCGGCGGCACGTCGCTGACCGACCGGGCCGTGGTGGTGCGGACCAGCGATGCCCGTTACCTGCTCACCGGCGGTTCCCGGCTGCAGGTCGCCGGCGACGAGCAGGCGCTGGTGGCGTTGAAGATGGCCGGCGCGACGAACCTGACGGTCGGGCAGCAACTGCTGAACGCGGTGCCGGTCGGTCCGGTGCTGCGCAAGCCGGCGATCGCCGGGGACGGCAGCGCGAGCGGGCTCACGGTGGCCGACCGGCCGGCCCGGATCGGCCAGGTCTACCAGGCCGCGGGCCAGTACTACGTGCTCACCCGGCAGGGCCTGGCCACCGTCCGCGAGGTCACCGCGCTGCTGCTGCTCGGCAGCGGCGGTGAGGTGACGCAGATCACCCCGGACGAGGCGGGCCGGCTCCTCACCGACCAGCGGCTGGACGCGGACGGCCTGCCCGCCCGGCTGCCGACGCTGCACGAGGTCCGGCCGGGACGGACGGTGCTCTGCGCCACCTACCGGCCCGGCCCGGCCGGTCAGCCGCCGACGACCACGCTGGAGGTCTTCGACTCCCCGCCGGCCGAGCTGACCTCGGCGACCGCGATGCCGGCCCGGCAGGGCGCCCGGGACGCGGTACGCACCGCCGAGAACGTGCTGCTACCGGGCGGCAAGGGCGTGCTGGTGCAGGCCACGGCCGGGGAGAGCGGCAAGGCGGCGGCCGGCTCGACGGTCTACCTGATCACCGCCCAGGGCATCCGCTATCCGCTCGGCACCGCCGGGGGCGACGCCCGGAGCGCGCTCGGGTACGGCGACGTGACGCCACTGGCCGTACCGGCCTCGCTGCTGGCGCTGGTGCCGACCGGCCCGACGCTGTCCCGCGAGGACGCGATGACCTACTTCGATGCGTCGGCGCCCCCGGGTGCCACCGCGACACCCTCGGCCGGTGGCGCGGCGGCGCAGGTCCAGGGCGGTTAGGCAGCCGCCCGCGGGTCCGAAGTGGAGGAGCCCCGTCACGGGTCGCCCGGGTTGGCTCGCTTCGACTAACCTGAGTACGGCGAACGGTTATCGACGATGACTACGGGGATGCAGCCATGACGGGGCGCACGACGGTAGACGTACTGTCCTTGGAGGACTTCCACCAGCGGCTCGAGCGGCGCCTGCACGAGGCGGAGTCGGTGTTGCGCAAGCTCAACACCCAGATGCAGTGCCGCCCGCCGGCGCTCGGCACGTTCACCGACGCGACCGACAACGCACGTCGCTACTCCGAGACGCACCAGAGCTACGTCAACCACGTCGACCGGCTGCGCCGGGCGATCCTGGCCGCCCGCGAGGCGACCCACAAGATCATGACGAACTACAGGACCGCCGAGGCCCGCAACGCCGCCGCCGCGGCCGACATCGCCGCCGCCCTCTCCGGGCTCAACGAGGCGATGAAGCAGCCGAAGGAGGATCCGCGTGTCTGAGTACACCCGGCGCTACGAGCACGTCAGCCACGAGGAGCTCTACCAGGGCGTCAACGCCGGCGACCCGAAGCAGATCGAGGCGCTCAGCGCCCAGTGGACCTCCCTGAAGGGCACGCTCGACGACCTCGGCCGCGACCTGACCGCCGACCTGGAGGCGCTGGCGAAGTCCTGGACCGGCGACGCCGCGCGGGAGTTCCACCGCCGGCTGGACATGGTCGTCCGCTACTCCGGCAACCTGTCCGAGGGCATGACCGGCATCCGTCAGGGCCTGGACATGATGTCCAGCGAGCTGCGGGCCGCGCAGTCCAAGGCGGAGAGCCCGGAGAAGACCGACGACAACGACAAGCTGCTCTCCGGCGCCGGCAAGGGCTTCCTGATCGGCGGCGCCCCGGGCGCGGTGATCGGCGGGATCGTCGGCCACCAGCAGGACAAGGCCGAGCAGGAGAAGGCGCACCAGCGGATGGTGCAGGTCGTGGCGAAGCTCGCCGAGGGCTACGACTTCTCGGCGTACGGCCGCATCGTCGTGCCGGACCCGCCGGAGACCGAGTTGCCCGGCCACACCAGCAACGGCGACCCGACGCTGCAGAACGGCCCGTCGGTGAAGACACCGTCGTCCGGCCCGAGCCTGGGCAGTTTCGGCCCGGGCGCCAACGCCACCGCCACCACGTCGGGCGTGCACCACACGGCCCCGACCGCCGGCACGCCGGGCGAGGGCACGCCCGGTGCGGGCACTCCGGGCGGCCAGCCCGGCGCAGGCGCTCCGGGTTCGGTGCCGACCAGCGGCACCGTCGACCCGGGCGGCACCTCGCTGGCCGGTGCCGCGCCGCTGACCAGCACCGTCGGTGGTCCGACGATCGGCGGCGGCCCGGGCTTCGGTCCCGGCGGTGCCGGCCCGACGACGATGAGCGCCGGCGGACCGGGTGGCGGGCTCTACGGCGCCCCCGGTGTGCTGAGCACCGGCTCGCTCGCGGGCACCGGCACCAACGCGGCGTCCTCGGCCCGCTTCGGCGGCATGTCCGGCGCGGAGAACCGTTCGGCGGCCGGCACCGGCCGGCTCACCTCCGGCCGTGGCCTGGTGGTCGACGCCGGCAGCAAGCCCGCCGAGCGCACCGGCGGCGCCACCGGGCGGCCCGCGATGGCCGGCCGCGGCGGCGTGCTGGGTGGGCGCGGCGGCCACGGTGACGACGAGTCCGACGGCCGGCTGACCTGGCTCACCGAGGACGAGATGGTCTGGAGCGACGGCGACGCCGCCCCGCCGCCGGTGCTCGGCGGCAACTGAGTCCGGCCTTCACGAAGCGGCGCGGCACCCCGGCAGGGGCGCCGCGCCGTTGCGCGTCCGGCCTGCGTGCGTGTCCGTCCACACCGACCCGTGGGGTGGCTCACGTAACCCGCAAGATCCTTGAGCTGCGGGATCGTCCGTCGACCGATAGGTTGAACAGGTGCTGCCCGTAGCGTTCACCCCGTCCACCTGGACGGCGACGCTGCGCCGGATCGCCCGCACGGCTGTGGCCGGCCTGGTGATCATCGTCGGCCTCCAGGGCATCGCCGCCGCACCCGCCCACGCCGCCGCGGCCTCGCACGCCACAGTCGCCTCGCACGCCGTCGCGATCGAGCACGCCGGGGCGCGGCAGGCGGTCACGACCGGCGCCGCGCGTTCCGCCGGCCTCCCGGCCACCGACGCGACGACCGCCGCCCTGCGGACCACCGGTCCCGGCACCGGTCCGGCCGTCACGGAAGCCCTCGCCGCCGACCCCGCCGGGCGCGTCCCCGGCGTCGAGGTCGTCGCCGCCGCCGACCCCGGCCGGGCGGACATCGCCCGTCGCGGTCCGCCGCGCACCTGACCGGGCGCCCCTTCCGATACGCCCCGGCGCGGCCCCACCGGCCGCAGGCCTCGCGCCCTGCCGCGCGTCCCGTCGCGTCCGAGTCACGACGCGCACCCGCCCGGATGTCCGGGCCACGACCGTTTATCGTCCTTCGTTCCACCACGAGGTGCTGGTGATGCAGACCGTCTTCTCCTCCGTCCTGCCCGACATGCCCGCGGTCGCCGTGATCTGGCTGGTCCTGCTCGCCGTGGCCGCGACAGTGGTCACCGCGCTGATCGTCCGCCCGTCCCGGTTCCGCTCGGAACTGATCGACCGGATCAGCGACGCCGCCCGGCCGAGCAGCATCGATCGGGCCGAGCGGGCCCGCGTACGGGACCAGGAGCAGGTCCGCTACGCCGACGAGGTGGCGGTGGCCGCGTCCCGTGCCACGGCGACCGCCGAGCGGAGCCGGGCCGAGTGGCTGACCGCCCAGGAGGAGGCCGAGGCCGCCTGGCAGGCGTACCAGACAGCCGAGGAGGACGTCCGTCGCCTGACCGCCGCCGCGGCGCTGCCGCTGCCCCGGACCGCCCGGACCCCGGCCGAGTACGCGGACCGGGAGCGCTGGCTGCACCGGGCCGCGATGGACGCCCAGTGGCGGAACGAGATCACCGTGCGGCAGCTCAGCGACATCCTCGGCGGCAACGGCTGGGACCCGAGCCGGCACCCGGTCGAGCAGGAGCTGCTGCTGCGCCGGCTGGTCCGGGACAACATGGCGGCCCGGCACCGGGCCGCCATGCAGCGGGAGCAGGCCGCCTGGCAGGCGGCCGAGCTGGCCGCGGCGGCGGCGCAGAGCCTGCGCGACGAGGCGTTCGCGGCCCTGCACCCGGTGGCCGAGCCGCAGACGGAACTCTCCATCGTCGGGTTCGCCGGACCCGAGGCCACCCGGGAACTGCCGACCGTGGTTGGCGTGGAGACCACTCGTGAGCCGGCCCCGGTGGCCCGGGGCCGGGCGGCGGTCGTGGCCTGAGAGCACCGTGGCCCGGACTCCCGGATGGATGACTTCCGAGCCGTCTGTCGGCGGCGGCTACCGGAAGTAGCGGACACCACGGAGAGCGGGAAGGCTCGGAGCTTCGACACCGCGCGGCCCGGGCCCGGCTCGGCTAGCGTGGTGGCGTGTCCCGTGAAGCCTGGGTGCTGGTCGTCCTCGCCGCCGTCCTCGCGGCGGCCATGCTGGCCGGGGCGGTACTGCTCGCCATCCGGGTGGTCCGCACCCGCCGGATGCTCGGCGCGCTCGGCGCCGGCGGCAAGGTCGCGTTCTACGGCGCGCTGATCTACACGATCCTGCCGGTGGACCTGCTGCCCGACCCGATCTACCTGGACGACATGGGCGTGCTGGCCGGCGCGCTGTTCTACCTGGGCCGGCTGGTCGCCAAGCATCGCGCCGAGCAGCGGGCCGCCGGGGAGTCCCCGGTGGCGACGTTGCCGCCAGGCGCGGCACCCCGCCGCTGAGACGTCACCGGCACGGAACGAGGAGACGACATGGCGGGACGGCATCGGCTGGATCCGAGTGACGAGCGGGTGGCCCGCTTCTTCGCGGACCGGCACCTCGCCACGCTCACCACACCGCGTGCCGACGGCACCCCGCACGTCGTACCCGTGGGGGTGACCTTCGACCCCGCCACCCGGCTGGCCCGGGTGATCACCTCCGCCGGGTCGGCCAAGGCCCGGCACGTCGCGGCGGCCGGGCCGGACGGCGTCCCGGTCGCGGTGTGCCAGGTCGACGGCCGCTGGTGGCTGACGGTGGAGGGCCGGGCGGTGCTGCGCCGCGACCCGGAGTCGGTGGCCGAGGCCGAGCGGCGGTACGCCGAGCGGTATCGCACGCCGCGCCCGAATCCGGAACGGGTGGTCATCGAGATCGCGGTGAACCGGCTCCTGGGAAGTCTCCCCGGCTGAGGCGTCTGTCCGGTTCCGCGGTGGCCCCGGTCACGGCCGGAAATGGCCTGCCGAGGCAGGGCGGTTGAACTCTCCGTACGCCGAGCGCCACTCCTGGTGCCGCGTCTCCCGTACGGAGCCGTCGACCCCCGAATGGAGCCTCGACCATGAACCCGATCATCCGTAAGTGTGTGCTGTCCGTCGCCGGCCTGGCCGCGGCCGGCGGTGCCGTGGCCGGTCCGGCCGCCGCCCACGCCGCCCCGGTCAAGGGCAAGGGTGACCGCGCCGCCGACTACGAGTACCAGGCACAGCCGAACTACTTCTACTGCGGTCCCGCCTCGACCCGGATCGCGCTGTCGGCCGAGGGCAGGGACGTGAGCCAGGACGAGCTGGCGACGAAGCTCGGCACCACCGAGAACGGCACCGACTCGGCCATCGACATCACCCGCGTGCTCAACGAGTACACGGGTGGCAAGTACAAGACCACCGAGATCCGCGACGACGTGGCCACCCGGGACCAGATCGAGCGTCTGCGCGCGGACGTCCGTACCGCTGTGGACGACGACCGCCCGGTGGTGGCGAACATCCTGGGCGGCGCCCGGGACATCGACGGGGTGGAGCACAGCTACCCCGGCCACTACGTGACTGTCGTGCGGTACGAGGGCGACGGCGACCGGGTGCTGATCGCCGACCCGGCCCGGCCGGACGAGCCGACGTACTGGATGGACGTGACCGAGCTGGCCAACTGGATCGCCGGACGCGGCTACAGCTCCTGAACCGCACGGGCCGGTCTCCCCTCTGGGAGGCCGGCCCGCCGTCGGGGTACGTCAGCGGCCGGTGTCGCCGTCGCCGGTGCGCTGCTGCGCCATGTCGACGCCCTTGTCGATCTGCGCGTCGTACTTGCCGCCGGTGCGCTTGTCCGCCGCGTCACCGGCCTTCTCGATGCCCTGGTCGACCTGCTTGTCGTGCTTGTCGGCGAAGTCCTTGGCCTTGTCCATGAAGTCGCTCATGCTCGATCTCCCTTCGATACGGTGAATGCCTTCCCGGAGGCCGGGGGCACAAACACCGGGTGGGCGGTTACGTCCCTGGTGTCGGATCGGTCCGCGTCGGGTACCAACGGCCCGGATCGAGGAGGGCGACGTGGACGACGACGCTGGCATAACCGGGCGGGCACCGACCGCCGGACCGCGGCAGACCTGGGCGGGACTTCCCTGGCCGGTACGGACGGCGGTCACCTGGAGCGCCTGCCTGCTGGTGGTGACCGCCGGGCTGTGGCTGCTCGGGCAGATCGCCGTACTGCTCGCGCCGCTGGCGGTGGCGCTGGCCGGCACGCTGTTCCTCGCCGCGCTGCTCGACCCGATCCTGGTACGGCTGCGCCGGCTGCGGGTACCGGCCGGACTCGCCGCGCTGCTGAGCATCCTGCTGCTGCTCGGCATCCTGGGCGGTGCCGGCGTCCTGGTGTGGAACCTCACCGCGAGCCAGTTCGGCGAGTTGAGCCAGCAACTCGACGAGGGGTTGCAGCGCACCCGGGACTTCGTCACGTCCAGCCTGCCGGTCACCGACCAGCAGCTCGACCGGCTCGTCGAGCAGATCCGGCAGGGCCTGAGCAGCGGCGCGCCCGACCCGGTAGCCGGTGCGCGCAAGGTCGCCGAGGTCGCGGGCGCGGTGCTGCTCGCCCTGGTGCTGCTGTTCTTCCTGCTCAAGGACGGCCGCTCGATGTGGCGCTGGGTGTTGCGCCGGCTGACCGGCCCGCGCCGGGAGCTGACCGCCGAGGCGGGACGGGCGGGCTGGCGGACGCTCGGCGCGTACAGCCGGGGCACGATGATCATCGCGGCGATCGACGCCATCGGCATCGGGCTGGCCCTGGTGGTGTTGCGTGTCCCGCTGGCTCTGCCGCTCGCTCTGATCACGTTCCTCGGCGGGTTCGTACCGATCATCGGCGCCACGGTGGCCGGTGCGGTGGCGGTGCTCGTCGCGCTCGCCGCGAACGGTCCCACCACCGCGCTGCTGACGCTGGCCGCCGTGATCGCCGTCCAGCAGATCGAGGGCAACCTGCTGGAACCACTGGTGATGCGTCGGCAGGTGCAGCTGCACCCGGCGGTCATCCTGGTGGTGGTCACGGCCGGCACGCTGGTGGCCGGGGTCGCCGGGGCGTTCGTGTCGGTGCCGATCGCGGCGGTGCTGTGGCGGGTGCTGGACACCGTGCAGCGGCACCGCGCCGCCGAGGCAGCGGGCTGACGGCGCCGGTCAGGCGGGGTGTGGCTGGCGCAGGTGCGTGGTGAACCACGTACCGGCCTGGTCGGCCACCTGCTCCAGCGTGCCGGGCTCCTCGAACAGGTGCGTCGCACCGGGCACGATCCGCAGGTCGGCGACCTCGCCCAGCGCGTCCCGGGCCTGCTCGTTGAGTGCGATCACCTGCTCGTCCAGGCCGCCGACGAGCAGCAGCGTCGGTGCGCGTACCGCGGTCAGTGAGCTGCCGGCCAGATCGGGCCGGCCGCCCCGGGACACCACAGCGCCCACCCGGTCCGGCCGGGCCGCGGCGGCGACCAGCGCGGCGGCGGCGCCGGTGCTGGCGCCGAACAGTCCGATCGGGAGCCGTCCCAGCTCCGGGTCGGCGCCCATCCAGTCGACGATCCCGGCGAGGCGCTCGGCCAGCATGCCGATGTCGAAGCGCAGTTCGGCGGTGATCTCGTCGCGGGCCTCCTCGTCGGCGGTCAGCAGGTCGACGAGCATCGTGGCAAGCCCGCGCTCGTTGAGCGCGCGCCCGACGGCCATGTTGCGCGGGCTGTGCCGCGAGCTGCCGCTCCCGTGCGCGAACAGCACCACCCCCTGCGCCTCGGCAGGCACCACGACGTCCCCCACGAGCCCGCCGTCCACCACAGGCACCGAAACCTCACGCATTACCTCACCGCCCCTCCCGCTCTCCCCCCACGCATACCCACCACCCCGACGATCATGAAGTTGACGCCCGAGAAAGCGCTCCCCCCACCGGCCAACTTCATGATCGCGCCCACCGGAAAGCCCCCGGCAAGATCCACATGATCGACGGGGAAGGCCGGCGGGGAGGCCGGCAAGGGTGCCGACGCGTGCGGGGTTGCGTTGACGTCGGCGGCAAGGTTTAGCGTCAGCCTGGCAGTGAGGGACGGGGGCGGCGGATGCGGATCGGGGAACTGGCGCAGCGGGCCGGTACGAGCACCCGCACCCTGCGCTACTACGAGGCCCACGGGCTGGTCCGGCCGAACCGGTCCGCCAACGGATACCGGGTCTACGACGAGGCGGAACTCCGCGTCGTCCGCGAGATCCGGTCCCTGCTGGCGATCGGCTTCGGCCTGGACGACATCCGCCCGTTCGTGGCCTGCCTGCGCGCCGGAAACGACTCCGGTGACGTCTGCCCCGATTCGGTGGCGGTGCTGCGGCGCAAGCTCGCCGAGGTGGACGACTACCTCGACCGGCTGGGCGACGTCCGCCGCCGGCTGCACGACCAGCTCGCCCACGCGATCGCCCAACGGGAGGAAACATGTCTCAGGACACGGGGACCGGCCGGCTGAACCCGGTCACCGACGACACCTTCGCGGCCACCGTGCTGGCCGCCGACCGGCCGGTGGTGGTGGACTTCTGGGCCGAGTGGTGCCCGCCGTGCCGGGTGGTGTCGAAGCACCTGGCCGAGCTGGCCGAGGAGTTCGGCGACGCGCTGCGCTTCGTCACCCTCAACACCGACGAGAACCCGGCCACCGCACGCGCGCACCGGATCATGTCCGCGCCGACGATGCTGGTGTTCCGGGGCGGCGAGGTGGTCGGCTCGATCGTCGGTTCCCGCCCCAAGGATCACCTGCGGCGCAGCTTCGCCCAGCACGTGGACGGCTGAGCCCGCGCCTGGACGGTTGAGCCGCCGCCGGACGGGAACGCGCCGGGTGACCACGGACCCCGACCGATCGCGAGGATCGTCATGGCGAAACAGGACAGGTCCCGGGACCAGGAACTCACCGACCAGGAACGCCGTAAGCAGGAGCTGAAGGACTCGCCGGACTGGGCCGACCGCGCCGCGACGGCGCGGACGTCCGACGATCCGCGGGCCACGGCGCCGCGCGACGCCGGCGGGCGTCCGTCGAACGGCCGCCAGTTCTGAGGTACGCGTACCGAGCGGTCCCGCCCCTCGTGGCGGGGCCGCTCAGTCCGTGCGTTCCGGCAGGTGCATCAGCGGCGCGCGGCCCTGCGGCTGCTCCGGCTGCGGCCCGCTCGGGTGGGCCGGTGGCGGCACCGCCACGGTGACCGGCCGCGCGGAGGTGACCCGCAGCGGCTCACCGTGGTGCCGCAGCTCGACGACGGTGTCCGGCCCGCCGTTGCGCAGCGAGTACGTCGTCTGGTGCGGCCGGACGTCAACGCGCAGCCGCATCCCGTGCCATTGGAGCGAGAACTCCAGGCGGCTGAGGCGGCTGGAGAGCCGGGGCGCGAAGGAGAGCATCCCGTCGTGGTCCCGCAGCCCGCCGAACCCGGCGACGAGCGCGATCCAGGCGCCTGCGAGTGACGCCATGTGCACGCCGTCGCGGGTGTTCTCGTTGAGGTCGTGCAGGTCCATCAGCGCGGCCTCGCGCATGTAGCGGTGGGCCAGTTCGAGGTAGCCGACCTCGGCCGCCAGCACCGCCTGGGTGCAGGCGCTCAGCGACGAGTCGCGTACGGTGCGCCGCTCGTAGTAGACGAAGTTGCGGAGTTTCTCGGCGGCGCTGAACGCGTCGCCCCGCCAGTGCATGGCGAGCACCAGGTCGGCCTGCTTGACGACCTGCTTGCGGTAGAGGTCGAAGTACGGGTAGTGCAGCAGCAGCGGGTACTTCTCCGGCGGCGTGTGCTCGAAGTCCCACTCCTGGAAGCGGGTGAATCCCTCCACCTGCTCGTGCACGTCGGTCTCCGCGTCGTACGGCACGTGCATGTCGTTTGCCGCGTCCCGCCAGGCGGCGGCTTCCTCCTCGGTGACGCCGAGGTCGAGCGCCTGGTCCCGGTAGCGCATCGCGCAGTCCGCTGCGGTACGCAGGTTCCGCTGGGCCATCAGGTTGGTGTAGACGTTGTCGTTCTTCACCGCCGTGTACTCGTCCGGGCCGGTGACGCCGTCGATGTGGAACCGTCCGGCGCGGTCGTGGTGGCCGAGCGAGCGCCACAGCCGGGCGGTCTCGACGAGCAGTTCCAGCCCGATCTCCCGTTCCAGCGCCTCGTCGCCGGTGACGAGCACGTAGCGGCGCAGCGCGTCGGCGACGTCGGCGGCGATGTGGAACGCGGCGGTGCCGGCGGGCCAGTACGCCGACGACTCCGGCCCTTCGATGGTGCGCCACGGGAAGGCGGCACCTTCGAGGTTCAGCGTGCGGGCGCGTTCCTGGGCCTGGGCCATCGTGTCGTACCGCCACTGCAACGCGTCGCGCACCGCGCTGGGCTGCGTGTAGGTGAGCACCGGCAGCACGAACATCTCGGTGTCCCAGAACGCGTGGCCGTCGTACCCCGGGCCGGTGAGGCCCTTGGCCGAGATCGGCCGCCGTTCCGCGCGGGCGCCGGCCTGGAGGACGTGGAAGAGGCCGAAGCGGACGGCCTGCTGCACCTCGGGGTCGCCCTCGACGCGCACGTCGGCGGCGTCCCAGAACGCGTCCAGGTATTCGCGCTGGGCCCGGCGCAGGCCGTCCCAGCCGTCGAGCCGGGCCGCGGCGAGCGCCGCGCCGACCTGGTCGCGTAGCGCCGGCAGGGACCGGCGGCTGGACCAGCCGTACGTGAGGTACTTGACCACGCGGAGCGTCTGGCCGGGCTTGAGCACGCAGCCGATGGTGGTGCGGACCCAGTCCTCGTACCCCTCGCTCTCGATCGTGGTGCGTTCGGGCCCTTCGACGTCGTGGCCCATCGCGGCGGCGACCCGCAGGCCGCTGACCTTGGTGCGGTGGATGAGCTGGCCGCCGTCGTCGGTGGTCAGCTCCTCCTCGGCCTGCAACGGCGACTCGAGGACGGCGGCGACCCGGGGGTCGCGGCTCTGCGGCGGCAGCGACTCGTTGGCGACCAGCTCGGACTGGAGGATCAGCCGCAGCGGCCCGTCGACCGGCTCGACCTCGTAGTGGATGGCCGCCACCGAGCGCTGCGTGAACGACACGAGGCGGGTGGTGCGGACCTTGACCTCGCGGCCGGCCGGGGAGCGCCAGTGCAGGTCCCGCTGGAGCGTGCCGGCGCGCATGTCGAGGACCCGTTCGTGGGCGAGGAGTTCGCCGTAGCGCACGTCGAGCGGCTCGTCGTCGACGAGCAGCCGGATCAGTTTGCCGTTCGTGACGTTGACGATGGTCTGCCCGGATTCGGGGAACCCGAAGCCGGCTTCCGCGTACGGCAGCGGGCGCAGTTCGTAGAACGAGTTCAGGTAGGTGCCGGGCAGTCCGTGGGGCTCGCCCTCGTCGAGGTTGCCGCGCAGCCCGATGTGCCCGTTGGACAGCGCGAACACCGACTCGGACTGGGCCAGTACGTCCATGTCGAGCTGCATCTCCCGGACGTGCCAGGGCTCGACCGGGTACGCCCGTTCCCGGATCACGCGGCCGGCTCCGCCGCGAGCAGGTCGGCGAGGTCGGTGACCACCACGTCGGCGCCGTGTGCCAGCAGTTCGTCGGCCTGGCCGACCCGGTCGACGCCCACCACGTACCCGAATCCGCCGGCCCGACCGGCGGCGACGCCGGCGAGGGCGTCCTCGAAGACGGCGGCCTGCGACGGTTCGACGCCGAGCAGCCGGGCGCCTTCCAGGAACGTGTCCGGGGCCGGTTTGCCGCGCAGCCCGTTCGCGCGGGCGACCACGCCGTCCACCCGTGCCTCCAGCCAGCGGTCCAGTCCGGCGGCGTGCACCACGGCGGCGCAGTTGGCGCTGGCCGAGACGACAGCGCGGCGTAGTCCGGCCGTGGTGGCCGCCTCCAGGTAGCGCACCGAACCCTCGTACACCTCGACGCCGTGCTGCTCGATCTGCTGGAGCAGGACGACGTTCTTGCGGTTGCCGAGGCCGTTGACGGTGTCCGCCTCGGGCGGGTCGTCCGGCGATCCCTCGGGCAGCGTGATGCCGCGCGAGGCCAGGAATGTGCGCACCCCGTCGGCGCGCGGTCTGCCGTCCACGTACCGGTTGTAGTCCGGTCCGGTGTCGAACGGGTGGAACGGCTCGCCGGTTTCCGCGGACCGTCGCCGCAGATACGCGTCGAACGTCTCCGCCCAGGCGGCGTTGTGCACCTTGGCGGTCTGCGTCAGCACACCGTCCAGATCGAAGAGACACGCGCTCACGTGCGCGGGGAGGCCCAGCATCGCTTGAATCTATCCAGCGCTCGCTGCGGGCAAACCCCGTTCGGGGCTCAGCGGTTCGGGCGGAGCGTCCAGATCACGGTGAGAGCCGAGGTGACGGTGCCGTCCTCGGTGCCGATCTCCACCTCGACGGGGAACTCGGGCCGCGTCCCCGCGTCCAGCTCGGCCAGCACGTCGGCGGGCGGACGCCCGAGCCGGGCGGTCGCCTGCACCGGCCCCACCGCCACCTTGAGGTAGCGGATGGTCGCGGTCACGGCCAGGGGTACGGCCCGGTCGAGCACCTGCCCGAACGCGGCCAGCACCACCGCGCCCGAGGCGGTCTCCCCCAGCGTGAACATGGCCCCGGCGTGCGGGCCGCCCACGTGGTTGTGGTGCGCCGGGTCGTCGGGGAGCCGGACTACGGCCCGGACCCCGCCCTCGGCCTCGGGCGCCACCTCGACGAACTCGATTCCGAGCGTGCGGGCGAACGGCACGGCTTCGAGGAGACCGGCCGCTACCTGGCGAGAGTCGATACTCATGCCCGAACGCTACTCGCCAGTAACTTCCCCGGCAAGACGATGAGCCCGGCGTCCCGATGTCTCCAGCAAAGTGACATCCCGTGCCGAAATCTCCCTGCCCTGTCTCTTAATAAGAGACATTGGGACACGAGACGATCACTTCATCCCGCCACAGCCGTACCACCCTCCCAAATATCAAGATTTACGCTCCGGATACTGAGCCCGGAGTAGATCTTGGTACGAAAGTGCCCCCAGAGGGGCCTTTTCCTACCAAGATCTACGGTGCGGAGACCGGCACGTCTGCGGCATCATCGGCGCGTGTCTGAGCGCCGAACGATCCTGTTGGTCGACGACCTGCGTTCGTTCGTGGATGGCCGCAGAGCTGCGATCGCCCGGACGAGTGCCGCTGGCGCCGAGCTTCTTGAGCGGCACCGGGACGGACACATAGACGAGCTGTGGCTGGATCACGACATGGGCGGCGACGACACGGTCTGGCCGGTCGTGGAGATCTTGGAACGGGCCGCGTTCGAGAACCGCCCCTTCGACATCGGCGTCGTTCACGTCCATTCATCCAACCCGGGTGGCGCCGCAAAGATCGCACAGGTCCTACGACGCTGGGGCTACCGCGTCTGCATCGCGTCGGGCTCCACGGAGCTCGGCTACCTCGATACGCCCTGAGCGGGCCGCGTCATGCCGTAGCCCATGGCGGGGATGATCTCGCCCAGTTCCCGCTCGACGTACGCGCGGGTGCCGGCGTCGAACTGGTCGTCGCGGTGCGCGAGCTTGTCCGCCTGGAACGTCGACGCGGTGACGGCGTCCTCGACGCCCAGCCGTTCGAACAGGGCCCGCCGCTGCCCGGGCCAGTCGGCCGCCAGATCCTCAGTCTTCACCTCGACGTACCGACGGCCCGTCAGGTCGGCCGCGTTCTTCCAGGCCAGCCAGCGATCGTAGACCGGCAGCAGGTAGGCGAGCGCACCGTCGACTGTGGATGGGGCCCACGGCTGGGCCAGGTGGGAGGCGAGCACCGAGAGCGGGTGACGCTTGATGTGCACGATCGTCGCCTCGGGCACCAGTTCCCAGAGGAAGTCCAGGTAGAAGAGGTTGAACGGCGTCTTCTCGCACCAGGTCGGCTTGCCCGCGTCGGCCGCCGCGCCGCCGAAGAGGGCGTCGACCAGGCCCCGCAGGACGCCGATCAGTTCGCTCCGGTCACGGAAGTACCTCGGGACGACCCGCCGTCGGCTGGCCGGCCCGAACGGCCCGGCGGGCCGGTCGCCGTCGCCGAAGCCCTCCGCGGGCGCGGGCTCTTCGAAGGCGTACGCGATGACCTGCGGCCAGAGCCGGTGTACGGCGTCCCGGTACCGACCCACGCCGACCAGCTCGGGCACGGTCTTGCCACGGTCGTCACGCCGCCCGGGTACGCGTACGGTGAGGAAGTCGCTCAGCCGGTGCAGCGCGTCCTCACCGACGATGGGGTCGTACCTGTCGGTGAGCGCGTCGGCCAGGTCCCGCAGACCGCCCGGTTCGACGAGGAACTTGGTCTCCATCGGGATCCGGTGGATCAGCGGATGCTGGCCGATGACGTCGGCGATCCGCGACGTGCCCGAACGGCCAGTGCCCGCGACGAAGACCGGTGAGGGGGACGGCATGGACGGCAGTCAAACTCCCGGCCCGGCGCAGGGGCAATCCAATTATCCCCGCCGGGATCAGCTGATCGGCCTCCTGGCCGACGCGGTCGGGTCCGTCACAGTGGCGCACCCGACGCGGGTCGCCGTCGACGGGCCGCCCGCCGCCGGCAAGACCACGCTCGCCGACGAGCTGGCCGCCGTCCTGCGCGCCCGCGGCCGGTACGTCATCCGGGCGACGGTCGACGACTTTCTCTTCCCCCGGGCACGGCGCTACCGACGGGGTGTGTTCTCGGCCGAGGGCTGCTACGTCGACACCCACGACCACGGGACGCTCAAGCGGGTGCTGCTCGATCCGCTCGGTCCGGGCGGCGACCGGCGCTTCCGGCACACGGTCTACGACCACGCCACCGACGAGGTGCTGTCCCCGCCGCTCACCACCGCTCCCGCCGACGCCGTGCTGGTGTTCGACGGCGTCTTCCTCCTGCGCCCGGAACTGCTCGACCGGTGGGAGCTGCGGGTGCTCGTGTCGACCGCGCTGGACCGTACCGTGGAGCGTGCGGTGGTCCGGGAGAGCCGCGTGTCGACGACAGCCGACGTGGAACGGCGCTGGCGGGAGCGTTACCTGCCCGCCCAGCGGCTCTACTTCGCCACGGCCCGCCCGGCCGAGCACGCCCACGTCGTCGTGCACAACGACGATCCCCGGCAGCCGATCTGGGAGACCCGGACACAACCGGATGGCAGGCTGGCGACCATGGACAGGAATCGGGTGGCCGCCTGGATCGCAGCGTACGAGCAGGCGTGGCGCACACCGGGAACGGCGGCGCTCGGCACGATGTTCACGGCCGACGCGAGCTACCAGCAGGGGCCGTACCGGGATCCGGTCGTCGGCCTGCCCGCCATCACCCGCATGTGGGACGGCGAGCGCGACGGGCCCGACGAGGTCTTCGAGATGACATCGGAGGTCGTCGCGGTCGACGGCGACACCGCTGTGGCCCGGGTACAGGTGCGGTACGGCGACCCCGTCCACCAGGAGTGGCGCGATCTCTGGATCATGCGGTTCGCCGAGGACGGCCGGTGCCTGTCGTTCGAGGAGTGGCCGTTCGCGCCGGAGAAGCGGGCCACCGCCGGGTGACGCCGGGCGCCGTGCCTAAGCCCGTTTGGTGTACGCGACGAACGCCGCCCAACTCGACGGCGTGAACGTCAGCGCGGGCCCCTGCCGGTCCTTGCTGTCCCGCACCCCCACCACACCGGGCAGATTGTCCGCCACCTCGACGCAGTCGCCACCATTGCCGCTGCTGCGGGTGCTCTTGCGCCAGATCGCGCCGGTCAACTCCATCGCTTCGCCGCCTCCGAAATCGCCGCCAGGGTCGCCCCGTGCGGCATCGCCTCCGCGCGGATGGACTCCCACGTCTGCCGCAGTGAGTTCACGTCCACCGTGCGCTCCACGATTGTGCCGTGCAACTGGTTGTCCAGGTAGCCCAGGTCGTCGCCGTCGGCCGGGGTCGCGAGCACGAAGGCGCCGTTGACCCCGGGATAGGCCCCGACCGTCTCCGGCACCAGATGCAGGTGCACCCTCGGCCGCCGCGCCATCTCGATCAGGTGCTCCAACTGCTCCCGCATCACCTTCGGCCCGCCGACCGGGCGAGCCAGCACCGCGTGGTCGAGCACCACCACGAACTGCGGCGGCGTCGGGCCGTCCAGCACCGCCTGCCGGGCCAGCCGGGCGGCCACCTGCTGTTCGACAGCCTCGCCGACGAACTGCGCCGCCCCTTCGTACAGTGCGCGGGCGTACCCCTCGGTCTGCAACAGGCCGGGAACCACCAGCGGTTGGAAGCTGCGCAACGCCGTCGCTTCCTGCTCGATGCTCACCCACTCGCGGAACCACGGCATCAGCGCCTCCTGCATCAGCGCATCACGGATGCGCACCAGCAGGCCGCCGCCGTTCAACACCTCGTCGCAGCGCTCGGTGAACTCGGCGCGCGGCGCCCGGCGGCACTGCTCGACGGCCGCGACCAGCGACGCCGAATAGCTCACCCGCTCGCCCAGCGCCTCCTGGGTCAGACCGGCATCGGTACGTAACCGGCGCAGCTCACCGGCGAACAGTTCCCACAACGGCACACGGATCATCTGCACACCTCTGCACACGGCTGCACACGGAAATCGGCCGGTCGGACGGCCGGGAAGGTGGGGGTGGAACGCCTTCCGACCCTAGCGGCGCGGTGACGAGACTGTCACGCAGTGGAGCTGAATTCGTCCGGTTCCCGCTACCGAGAGGAGTTGCGCCGTGCGACTGCGCTGGTTCCGCTGCCGGGGTGTGTCGGCACCGACACTGCCCCACCGGGTACGGGGCGACAACCTGCCGGAGTGGATGCGGCAGCCGACGCGTCCACTGCCGACGATGGGCCCCGGCCGGGTCGGCAACCTCACCCCGGCCCAGCAGTGGCGGGCGAACGGCGGTCGCTGGTCCGTACCGGAGCAGCGCGGAGGCGACGCCGACAACCGGCGAGACGGCCACCACGAGGAGCGCCGGTGATCAGCCACCAGCTCGGGCAGCCGCCGGACGGGCCCACGCCGGATCGCCCCCGGCCGTACCCGTTGCACGCCACCCCGCACACGCCGCTGCGTCCGATGTGGTGTTGCCGGGCCTGCGGCCAGCCGTGGCCGTGCCCGATGGCCCGCCTGCTGCTGCGCAGCGAGTACGAGGACAACCGGATCGGCTTGTCCATCTACCTGTGCGGGCTGCTGTACGAGGCCACGCGCGACCTCTACCGGCTGAACCCGAACGACGCGCCGGCCCCGGCCGACATGTTCGCTCGCTTCGTCGGCTGGGGCCCGTACCGCCGTCACCCGCCCATCCCTCCGGGCGGTGACTGTTAATAAGGGGCCCTTCCTCTACCGGAGGCGTTAATAGGGTGCCCTTCCTTTCACCGCCAGCCGACGTCGATGCGGTCGCCTCGCTCGTCGAAGAAGTGCAGCGCGTCCATCCGTACCTGCACGGCGAGCGGGTGCCCGGGCGACACCTGCGGGTACGGCGCGAGCCGTACCGCCAGTTCCGCCGGACGACGGTGGTGGCGGCCCGGGTCGGGCAGCACGCTCGTCCGGTTGCCGCCGCCTCCGCCCGCCTCCAGGGCCGGGGCCGACGACTCCGTCGCGCGGCCGGTGAGCCGCTGCATCACCTGGTTGAACCGGCGCAGGCCGCGCTGGCCCGGTGCGGCCTGCTCGACCGGCGTGCCCATCTCGTCCACCACGATCGCGGTCGCGCCGATGTCGAGGAACGCGAGCGACTCGTGACCGTGGTGCTCCAGGTAGCGGATACGCCCGTGCAGCACGTCACCGGCGGTGTCCGGGGCGACCGGGGTGAGCGCCTCGGCGCGCATGCCGACCACGATCCGCTCGCCGTGGTAGTGCGCCACCGCCCGGCTGCGGATGTCGTCCCAGGGCAGGTAGAGCGACTGCTCACCGAGGTTCAGCGCGACGTACCGGTCGAGGTGGACGTAGACCGACGCCTCCAGCAGGTTCATCCGGGGGCTGCCCAGGAACGCGGCGACGTAGAGCGTCGCGGGCCGGCCGTACACCTGGGTGGGGGTGCCCACGTCCTGGAGCACGCCCTTGCGCATGATGGCGACCCGGTCGGCCATGGTCAGCGCCTCGGCCTGGTCGTGGGTCACGTAGATGGTGGTGACGCCCAGTTCGCGGGTGAGGCCGGAGATCTCCGCCCGCAGCTCGGCGCGCAGCCCGCTGTCCAGGTTAGACAGTGGCTCGTCCATCAGGAACAGGCCGGGCCGGCGCACTATCGCCCGCCCCATGGCGACCCGCTGCCGCTGGCCGCCGGAGAGCTGGCTGGGCTTGCGCCCGAGCACGTCGCCGATGCCGAGCGCGCTCGCCACGTCCTGGATCCGCTCGCCGCGCGGGCCGGGCTCGACGCCGCTCAGGCGCAGCGGGAAGCCGATGTTGTCGCCCACAGTCATGTGCGGATAGAGCGCGAAGTCCTGGAAGACCATGGCGATCTTCCGGTCGCGCGGTGGCAGGTCGTTCGCCAGCTCACCGCCGAGCATGATGGCACCGGAGGACGGATCCTCCAGCCCGGCCACCATGCGCAGCACTGTCGATTTCCCGCATCCCGACGGGCCGAGCAGCACCATGAACTCGCCGTCGTTGACGTCCAGATTGATGGTGTCGACCGCGACTGTTCCGTCCGGGAACACCTTGGTGACATCCTTGAGCGCGACGGTCGCCACCGCCACCTCCCCAGTTACTCGCCCCAAACCCGGGAATGACTGTGACCAGGATCATCTGATTCGCACATCGGGTAAACGTGCGATGTTCGGCTCGTGACAGTCCTATTAAGCGGTATTCGCCGGGCTCCACGGTTAAGTGACCTGCCGGTAACCACTTTTACGGCGTTTCGCCGAGGAACACGCGGCGTACCACGCGCTCGGCGGCGTGCCCGTCGTCGAGCGCGCAGAACCGCGACCGGAACGCCGCCCGGGCCGACTCGGCCGCCTCGTCGTCGACCGCGCCGGAACGGAACACGTCGAGCAGCCCGGGGAAGTCCAGCGCGACGGTGCCCGGCGGCTCGGCGAGCAGGTCGAAGTAGACGCCCCGGGCCACCCGGTAGGCGTCCCAGTCCGGCGCGTAGACCACTATCGGCCGGTCCAGCACGGCATAGTCGAACATCGCCGAGGAATAGTCGGTGACCAGCACGTCCGCCGCCACGTAGAGGTTCTCCACCCGCTCGTACGCGCTCACGTCCAGCACGCCGCCCGCCGCCGGTCCCCGAGGGTGCCGCTCCCGGTCGTGGAAGTAGTGGCTGCGCATCAGCAGGCGGCCCCGGGGGCCGAGCACGTCGAGCATCCGGTCCGGGTCGAACGGTGGCCGCCACCCGGGCAGGTGCTCGCGGTGCGTCGGTGCGTAGAGCACCACGTACTCGTCGGGTGCGATGCCCAGCGCGGCGCGGACCTGGCCACGGTCCTCGGCGGTGGCCAGCGCCAGCCGGTCGTTTCGCGGGTAGCCGACCTCGAGCGTGGTGTAGTCCGCCGGGTACGCCCGCTCCCACATCTGCGTGGAGAAGCTGTTCGAGGTGATGCTGTAGTCCCAGCGGTCCACCCGGCGCAGCAGGCCGGCGAAGTTCATCCCCATCGCGCCCACCGGGTAGCGCTGCTGGTCCAGGCCCATCACCTTCACCGGCGTGCCGTGGTGGGTCTGCACGTGCACCGAGCCGGGCCGCTTACGGACGAAGTCGGGGAAGTTGACGTTGTTGACCAGCCAGCGGGCGCGGGCCAGCACGCGGTGGTACTCCCGGGTGCCGGCCACCACGTACTCGACGCCTGGCGGCAACGTGGCCACCCGGTCCCGGCGGACGATCCACACGCCACGCACCTGCGGCGCGAGCCGGCGGGCCGCCTCGTAGATCGCCGCCGGGTTGCACGAGTAGCCCCGGTACCAGTAGGCCGCGTACACGGCGAGCGTCGGGTCGATCGGCCGGTGCAGCTCGGCCCGGTAGTACTCGCCCAGCGCCAGGTCACGCGCCCGCCGGGCGGTACGCCGCACCACCGGCGTGACCCGTCGCCGGGCCCGGCGCGCGGTACGCCGGGCCGTCTCCCCCGCCTGGTGCGCCTCGCGCAACGCGCTGAACGTCCGCCAACGCCCGGCCGCCACCAGCCGGTGCTTGAGCCCTTCCGGGCCGGGCGGGACCGGGTAGCCCTCGGGCGGCAGGAACCGCACGTAGTCGGCGTGCATCTGGGCGAAGAACGGCGCCCGCAGTTCGGGTGCGATCCGGTCGCCGTTGCCGAGCACCGTCAGGTAGTGCCAGATCATCCGCTCGAAGACGGCCGGTCGCAGCCCGGTCACGTGCCAGCGGTCCATCAGCCCGAACACCCGGTGCCACTGGGCGAAGACCTCGAAGTGCCGGTCCCCCCGGGTCTTCGTGATCGCGCCGGTGCGGCGCTGCCGGTAGTTCAGGCAGATCCGGTCGAGTACGCCGATCCGCCCGGCCGCCATCAGCGCCGGATAGCTGAACGACACGTCCTCGTACCAGCCCGGCTCGAAGCGCAGCCCGCGTTCGATCAGGAACTCCCGGCGTACCACCCGGTTCCACGCGGTGTGCAGCAGCTTCAGCGTCTCCGGCCGGTCCCGCAGCGGGAACGTCGTCGCGCCGGGCGGGTCGGGGAACACGTCGCGCATCGCGCTGCGGGTGCCGATGTTGTTCCAGTGCGCCCGGACGTGGTCGACGATCAGCACGTCCGGCGCGGTGTCGCGGAGCCGGTCCGCGACGTGCGGCAGGCAGCCGGGCACCAGCCAGTCGTCCCCGTCGACGAACCACACGTACTCGCCGACGGCCCGGTCCAGCCCGATGTTGCGGGCCGGACCGAGCCCGACGTTCTCGGCGAGGCGCACCGGGCGGACCCGGGGGTCGCGCAGCGCGTACTCGGCCAGGATCTCGCCGCTGTCGTCCGGTGAGGCGTCGTCGACGCCGATCACCTCGATGTCGCCGAACGGCTGACCGAGGATCGAGTCGAGACATTCCCGCAGGTAACCCTGCACCTTGAAGGCCGGCACGACGAAGCTGATCAAGGTCACCCCGGCCCGCCCTCCGTCAGCCCGGCGAGCGCACACCCCCACGGGCGCGGGCCGGCAGGACCACCCAGGCGAGGACCACGCTCGCGACAAAAACCACGAGAAGGTACGCACCGAGTGTAGCCAGAGCGATACTCGCATATCCGGCGATCAGCCCGATTGCCAGCAGCAGCGAACGCCCCGGCCAGCCCAGCGTGGCCGCGTGCAGCGGCGGTGCCGACTGCCGCTTCTCCAGCCGGGCCGTCAGGTCGTAGTGGTGCAGCGTCAGCACCAGGACGTACCCGAAGATCAGCCACGCGGGTGCCCGGCCCGCCACGCCGACCGCGATGGCGAACAGGTACTCGGCGGCCCGCAACGCAGCAGGCACCAGCCAGTCCAGCGACCCGTCGTGCGGCGACCGCGAGCCCTGCGCGGCCCCCAGCAGCAGCACCAGCGCGAGCACCGGCACCCAGACCGGCAGGTCGCCGCCGCCGTGCACCGCGAGCAGCGCCCACACCAGCGTCCCCGCCGCGCCGAGCGCGCCGAGCACCGCCAGCAGCAGCGGCCGACGCGCGGTCGGCAGCGTCCGCGCCAGCAGGCCGTCGTCCCGGTGCAGACCCGCGTCCACAGTAGTAAGCACCGGCACCCGCATCCACCGCGCCCGCAAGGTCCGCAACCCCCCGGTGTACGCGAACGCCAGCGTCCCCCAGACCAGCACCGCGACCAGCGCCACCAGCGGCCCGAACAGCGCGGCGGCGATCGCGATGAGCGCCCACCGCTCACCGATCGGGAACACCACAGTGCGCTTCAGCCAGTACGACACCGAGCCGGTGTCCGCCTGCACCCGCGTCGACGCCGCGTTCAGCTTCCCGCCGATGCCGCCCGCGTCGGCGGTCACCACCTTCGGCCGCCGGGCCGCCTCGTCGTGCAGCGCGCCGTACCAGGTGTCGGTCATGTGCCGCACGGTCTGCAACGTCATCGCGGCCAGCGCCAGCGCCCAGCCGTACCGGAACCCGGCGTGCGTGGCGCCGAAGCCCAGACCCGCGTAGACCACGTACTCCTTGAACCGGTCGGCCATCGTGTCCAGCCAGCCACCCCAGGCGCTGAAGTGCCGGGTGTAGCGGGCGAGCTGCCCGTCCACGCAGTCGAGCACGAAACCCAGGTAGAGCAGGACCGCGCCGGCCACCAGCGCGGGCCGTCCACCCGTGCCGAACAGCACCGCCGCGGCCACCGCGAACGCCACTGAGATCATGGTGACCCCGGTCGGGCCGATCCCGACCCGGGCCGCCGCCTTCGTGACGTACGGCGACCAGGTGCTGACGAAGTACGTGGTGAAGAAGTCGTCCCGCTCCTTCACCGACAGCTTCAACTCGGCGCGGTCCTCGTCGACGGCGGCCACCGCCGACTCGGCCGCCGCCCGCTGCGCCTCGTCGCCGACCCGGTGCGCCACGAGCAGACGTACCCGATGGGCGAAGATCAGCGTGCCGCGGGCGGCGAGGCCGGCCACGAGCCGGTCCACCGCGCCCAGCGGCCCGCCGCCCCCGGCGCGGCGGGCGGCGTCGGCGAGCGCGGGCAGGTCGGCCGCGCCCACCCGCAGCGCGCCGCCGAACACGCCGCTCGGATCGGCGGCGCCGACCTCGACCACCTGCCCGCGTTCCTCGCGCACCGTGGCCTGCCCGGGAGCGGGCGGATCGGTGAGCACCAGCGCCACCGTCGGCCCCACCGGGCTGGTCGCGAGGTGCTTGAGTACGGCGGTGTGCGCCACCAGGTCGGTGCCGCTCACCAGCACCGGGCCGGTCGCGCCGGCCACCAGGTCGGCCAGCTCGGTCAGGTCGGCGGCGATACGCACGTCGTCCGCCCCGGCCCGGCGCCACTGCGCGGCCAGCCGCTCGGTGAGCGGTTCCCCGTTGACCCGGCCCGCCGGCTCGACCGGGTGGGCCGGCGGCTCGGTGAGGTGGCCCGCCGCCGGTTCGGCGGCGAGCACGATCGCGAGCGTCACCGCTTCGCCGCGTCGGCGTAGGCCGCCAGCGCCTCGTCGATCGTCCCGTCGACGATCAGCCGTCCGGCGTCGAGGTACAGCCCCCGACGGCAGAACCGGGTGAGGTCCTTGTCGTTGTGTGACACCAGCACCAGCGTGCGCCCTTCCGCGAGAAGTCGCTCGATGGTCGCATAGCACTTCGCGCGGAACTCCGCGTCCCCGACCGCTGTCACCTCGTCCACAAGCAGCACCGGGTGCGGCAGGTGCGCGATCACCGCGAAGCCCAGCCGTACCTTCATCCCCGACGAGTAGTGCCGCACCGAGGTGTCGATGGCGCGTTCCACCTGCTCACCGGCGAACGAGACGATCTCGTCGAAGTGTTCCCGCAGGTACGCCGACGACAGCCCGTGCAGCCCGCCCACCAGGTACAGGTTCTCCCGGCCGGTCAGGTCGCCGGAGAACCCGGCGGACAGTTCGAGCAGCGGCGCCACCCGGCCGTGCACCCGGATCGAGCCCTCGTCCGGGATGAGCACGCCGGCGATCAGCCGCAGCAGCGTGCTCTTGCCGGTGCCGTTGCGCCCCACCACGCCCACCGTCTCGCCCGGTTCGATCCGGAACGACAGGTCACGCAGCGGCCAGAACCGGCCCGCGTCCGGGTCGCGGGCGCCCCGGTGCACGATCAGCTCCCGCAGCCGCAGCTGACGGCGCCGGTTGCGGACGAACCGGATGCCGAGCCCGTCCGCCTCGATGATCGGGGCCATTCAGAGTTCCTTCAGCACTGCCGGTTCGAGGCGGTGGAACGCCCACCAGCCGAACGCCAGCACCAGCACGCTGCCGGTCACCGTGATGATGAGCAGCCGGGCGTCGGGGAACTCGTCCGGGTACCAGACCGCGTGGTGCAGTTGAAAGATTCCGACCAGCGGGTTCAGCTCGTACCCGATCTTGAGCCAGCCCGGCATGCCCGACTCCCGTACCAGGTCGAGCGGATAGATGATCGGGGTCGCGTAGAACAGCAGCCGGATGATCAACCGCATGGTGCGTTCGATGTCGCGCATCAGCACGTTTCCCGCCGACAGCAGCAACGCCAGGCCCACCAGCAGCACGAACTGCACCGCCACCGCCAGCGGCAGGGCGAGCAGGCTCCAGCCGGGGCGGATCCTCCCCTGGCTCGCGTAGATCGCCGCGACGGCGGCCAGGATCGGCAGCCCGGCCAGGTACTCGGCGAACCGGCCGGTGACCCGCCCGATCGGAAAGATCGGCCGGGGCAGGTTCATCGTGGTGATCAGCCGGGACTGCCCGGTGAGCGCGTTCGCGGCCTCGGTCAGCGCCGAACTCGCCCACATCCAGGCGAAGATGCCGGTGATCAGGAACAGCGGATACGACCCGGCCGCCTCGCCCAGGTGCCGCCGGGTCGCGCCGGAGTAGAGCACGCCGAAGACGAACCAGTAGATCAGGCCCATGCCGAGCGGCTCGATCAGCGACCAGAAGTAGCCCAGCACCGACTGCTGGTACTTCACCGCGAGATCCCGGCGGACCAGGATGCGCAGCGAGGTGCGGGCGGACCAGAGCGCCGCGACGCCTGACGTCACCGCATGATGGTCGCTTTGTCAGTAGCGCTCCCGGGCCGGGTGCGGGCCGGGATCACCCCAACGGGGTCAGCACTCGATCACGTTGACGGCGAGCCCGCCCCGCGCGGTCTCCTTGTACTTGACCTTCATGTCCGCGCCGGTCTCCCGCATGGTCTTGATGACCTTGTCCAGCGACACGTGGTGCACCCCGTCGCCCCGCAACGCCAGCCGGGCCGCGGTGATCGCCTTGATGCTCGCCACCGCGTTGCGCTCGATGCACGGGATCTGCACCAGGCCACCCACCGGATCGCAGGTCAGCCCCAGGTTGTGCTCCATGCCGATCTCGGCGGCGTTCTCCACCTGCTCCGGCGTACCGCCGAGCGCCTCGGCCAGCCCGGCCGCCGCCATCGAGCACGCCGAACCCACCTCGCCCTGGCAGCCCACCTCGGCCCCGGAGATCGACGCGTTCTCCTTGAACAGCACACCGATCGCACCGGCCGCCAGCAGGAACCGGACCACGCCCTCCTCGGAGGCGCCCGGCACGAAGCGGGCGTAGTAGTGCAGCACCGCCGGGATGATCCCGGCAGCCCCGTTCGTCGGCGCGGTGACCACCCGCCCGCCGGCCGCGTTCTCCTCGTTGACCGCCAGCGCGAACAACGTCACCCAGTCCATCGCGCGCAACGGATCCCCGCTGCCGGTCTCCGCCTCCAGGCCGCGCCGCATCTCCGCCGCGCGCCGCCGGACCTTCAACCCACCCGGCAGTACGCCGTCACGGGTGCAGCCGTTCTCCACGCACTCGCGCATCACCCGCCAGATCTCCAGCAGCCCCGCCCGCACGTCCGCCTCGCTACGCCAGGCCAGCTCGTTGGCGAGCATCACCTCACTGATCGACAGGCCGGTCTCCGAGGTGACAGTGAGCAGCTCCGCGCCGGTGAGGAACGGGTGCCGTACCCGGGTCGTGTCCGCCTTGATCCGGTCCGCCCCGGCCGCCGCCTCGTCCACCACGAACCCGCCACCGACCGAGTAGTACGTGCGCGTCCGCACCTCGTTCCCGGCCGCGTCGTACGCCGCGAACGTCATCCCGTTCGGGTGGTACGGCAACGATCGCCGGCGATGCAGCACCAGATCCGCGTCCGGGTCGAAGTCGATCCCCTGACTGCCGAACAGGTCGAGCCGCCGCTGCGTACGGATCCGCTCCACCCGCGGCCCGACCGAGTCGGTGTCGACGGTCTCCGGGACCTCACCCTCCAGCCCCAGCAGCACCGCCCGGTCACTGCCGTGCCCGTGCCCGGTCGCGCCGAGCGAACCGAACAACTCCGCCCGTACCCGCGCCACATCGGCGAGCTGCCCGTCGGCCTTCAGACCCGCCACGAACGTACGGGCAGCCCGCATCGGCCCGACGGTGTGCGAGCTGGACGGCCCGATACCGACGCTGAAAAGATCGAAAACACTGATCATGTGCTGTTTCCTCGCCGTCGTCCCCGTTGTGCGGATCCGAGCCGGTGCGTAGGTGCCGCGCCCGCCGGGCGGGTAGACGGCCGGCGCCCGGGGTGGGGGCGCCCGACCGGCGAGCCTACCTCGCCCCCGTGAATACCCGCCCCCACTCCACGCCATGCCCGGCCTTGTTGCGCGCGGTCCGCCCCACCCTCCACCGCTCCGTCCGAGCCGGCTTCCGGGGCGGCCACCTCAAGATCGCCCCCACTCCCCCATCGATCTTGGAGTTCTGGCACCCGGAATCGACGTCTTTGCGGCATACACGAACTGCCACAACTCCAAGATCGCCACCCCCAGCCCTGCCGCGGGCGCTCCCGACTCCCGGCTCTCGGGCCCCCGGCGAGATCTTGGTACGAAACGGCCCCCATAGGGGCACTTTCCTACCAAGATCTCTACCGATCCCACTACGCGGAATGCTTGTCTCACCAGACGGATGGCGTTCGACGCAGCAGCCAGCCGAACGAGGAGCCCTCGCCCTAGTCCACCCCACAACTCCCGCGATCTTGCAGTTGTGGCCTTCACCAATGGCGCGAATCGGGCACAACGAGGGCCCTAAGTGCAAGATCGCGGAGGCGGAGGCGGAGGCGGAGGCGGAGGCGAGGGCGGGGGCGGGAGCCGGGAAGCCGGGAGCCGCCCGCGGCGGGGCTGGGTGCGGGCGGGTCGGGGTCGGAGCGGGCGGGCTGGGTGGGCTGGGGAGCCTCTGCGGACAACCAGGTGGGTGCGTCGGTGGGGAGGGGCCGGGGTAAGCACCTACGGGTGCCCGGGTCGCCGATCCTCCTCGGGGCTGAGGGCGCGGCGCGTACCCCTTTCTACCGTGGAATCAGCGCGGCGGATCGCCGCAGAAGTGGGAGACGACGATGAGTCGCAAACTGGTCCGGCCCCGCCAGGGGCGCATGATCGCCGGTGTCTGCGCCGGCCTGGGGCAGCGGTTCGGCATGTCGGCCGGCATGGTCCGGCTGCTGTTCCTGCTGTCGCTGCTGCTGCCCGGCACGCAGGTGATCATCTACCTGGTCCTGTGGATTCTGATGCCGAACGAGGACCGCTACCTCGCCACCCGCTGACGCGGCACGAGCCGGGACGCCGGCCCACACGCGACGCGCCCGCCCCGGATCCTCGGGGCGGGCGCGCGGTGTCAGAGCAGGAAGGTCAGGGTGCCGTGTAGGTGACTGTCACCTTCTCGTATCCGAGGGAGCGCAGCAGCCCTTCGAGCATCTTGCGGGTGTTCTCCTCGGCGCGGGCGGTGAGCCCGCTGTCCCGGGCGGCGGCGGTGATCCGGTCCTCGGCGAGCTTGTAGACCTGCTGCTGCCGGTTCGGGTCGCCGGCCACCAGGTCGTTGAGCCGGTTGATCAGGCCGCGCTGCTCGGCGAACACGTAGCTCTTGTCCATGTCCAGATCGGTCTCGCCGAGCTGCGGCGCGGGCAGCTTGATCTCGGCGGTCTTGCCGTCCTCGGAGACCACCACGGCGCCGTCGGCGATCTTCGTGAAGTCGACGTACGCCTCGACCCGGCCCGCCCCGACGAACAGCGTGCGCTCGTTGAGCAGGAAGTCGGGCACGTTGCGCCTGTCGTTCTGCACGTCCACCACGACCTGGAAGTTGCCCTCGGCGGCGACGTAGCGGCTCAGGTCACGGATCGACTTGAGCAGCGGCGGCTGGCTTCGGTCGGTCTGCTCCTTGGCGAACGGGTTGCGGAAGTCGGGCAGCAGACCGGTGGCCTGCACGCCGAGCAGCACCACCACCGCCAGCGCCGCCGCGCCGAGCACCCAGAGCAGGCCGCGCGCCGCACCGCCGCCCGACGCCGGGGCGCCCGGACCGGGGTCCGGATCGGGCGAGCCCTCCGCCCGGTCGCGAAGGGACTCGCTGGTGGGGTAGTCCGGGAACTCCCGGGTGGGCTCGTTGATGTCACCGTCGCGGGCCATCGCCCTCACCGTCCTCGTCCGACACATCGACTGACAATGACGGTACGGCCACCGTGCGACAGCCGCTCGCCGAGCGCCTCGATCGGGTGAAACCGCAGGTCAGGCGAACGCGGACACGCCCGTCAGCCGCTGGCCGATGACGAGCTGGTGGATCTCGGAGGTGCCCTCGTAGGTGAGCACGCTCTCCAGGTTGTTGGCGTGCCGCATCACCGGGTACTCCCCCGAGACGCCGTTGGCACCGAGGATCGTGCGGCACTGCCGGGCGATGGCGAGCGCCTCGCGGACGTTGTTCAGCTTGCCCACGCTCACCTGGTCGGGCCGCAGCGTGCCCGCGTCGGCGAGGCGGCCCAGGTGCAGCGCGAGCAGCATGCCCTTGTTCCACTCGACCGCCATGTCGGCGAGCTTGGCCTGGGTGAGCTGGAACCCGGCGAGCGGACGGCCGAACTGGGTGCGCGTGGTCGCGTACTCCAGGGCGGTCTCCAGGCAATCGCGGGCCGCGCCGAGCGCGCCCCAGACGATGCCGTGCCGGGCCTCGGTCAGGCACCCCAGCGGCGCCTTGAGCCCGATCGCCTCGGGCAGTCGCGCGTCGGCCGGCAGCCGGACGTCGTCGAGCGCGATCTCGCCGGTCACTGACGCGCGCAGCGACATCTTGTGCCGGATCTCGCGCGCCGTCACCCCCGGCGTGTCCATCGGTACGGCGAAGCCGCGCACCCCGTCGTCGGTACGCGCCCAGATCACACCCACGTCGGCGATCGGCGCGTTGGTGATCCACAATTTGCTGCCGGTGAGGATCCAGTCGTCGCCGTCGCGGCGGGCCCGGGTGGCCATCGAGGCGGGATCGGAGCCGTGGTCGGGTTCGGTGAGCCCGAAACAGCCGATCGCCTCGCCTGCTGCCATGGCGGGCAGCCAGCGCTGCTTCTGCTCCTCGCTGCCGTAGCGCCAGATGGCGTACATGGCCAGCGAGCCCTGCACCGACACCAGGGACCGGACGCCGGAGTCGCCGGCCTCCAGTTCCAGGCAGGCCAGCCCGTACGCGACGGCGGAGGAGCCGGCGCAGCCGTACCCGGTCAGGTGCATGCCGAGCAGGCCGAGCTTGCCGAACTCGCGGGCCAGTTCGCGGGCCGGGACCTGGCCGTCCTCGTACCAGCCGGCGACGTGCGGGCGTACCCGGTCGGTCACGAGCCGGCGCACGACGGTGCGGATCTGCCGCTCCTCGTCGCTGAGCGACGCATCGATGTCGAGCAGGTCGAGAGGAGTCATGGCGTCACCTTAACCAAGACTCAGGGAGGCGTCACTCGCCCTGGTCACCGAGCACGAGCACCCGCGCGTGGATCTGGTTGCGCTGCTGGAGCGCCGCGCGCAGCGCCCGGTGCAGGCCGTCCTCCAGGTAGAGGCCGCCGTTCCACTGGACGACGTGCGGGAAGAGGTCGCCGTAGAAGGTGGAGTCCTCCGCGAGCAGCTTGTCCAGCGCGAGTTCGCGCTTGGTGGTGATGAGCTGGTCAAGCCGCAGCGGGCGCGGCGGAATCTCGGCCCACTGCTTCAGCGTGAGGTTGTGCTCCGGGTAGGGACGCCCGTCCCGGACCGCCCTGAAGATCACGGCGTGCTCTCCTCCCCAGGCCAGGCTGACAATGTGGATGTCAGCCTAACCGCTCAGGTCCACCGTCCCCGCCGCACCACATCCTGCACCGGACGCCGCCCTCGGCGCAGCGACGGTGACCGGTGGTCGACAGCTCGGTAACCTACTGTGATCGCACCGATCGGGTGCAGTTCCGGCGGTACCCCGAACGCCTCCCGGTACGCCCCGATGCGCTGCGGCGGGATGCCGAAGAAGCAGGCGCCCAGCCCTTCGTCGACGGCGGTGAGCAGCATCAGCAGCGCCGCGAAGCCGGTGTCCACGTACCAGTAGGGCACCGGCCAGCGGTCCTCGGCGCGGTCCGCCCAGCCCTTGTCCGCCTCGGCGTAGCGGTCCAGGTAGGCGTCGCGGTTCGCGTGCGGCACCACGATCAGCGGCGCCCGGCGCATCCCGGCCAGCCAGCGTTCCCGGCCGCCGCCACCGGGCGTGGTGGCAGCCCAGAACCGTTCCCGGTCCTCGGGTTCCTCCAGCACCAGGAAGCCCCAGCCCTGCGAGAACCCGGCCGACGGGGCCCGGACGGCGTGGTCGAGCAGCCGGTCCACCACCTCCGGCGGCACCGGCCGGTCGGGGTCGTAGTTGCGCACCATCCGGCGGCGCCGGACGACCTCGGCGAACTCCACGCTCAGACCTCCGGGCGGACGCCCCAGGCGCCCCGCCAGGTCTGCCCCGGCTCGAGCATGATCAGGTCCTTGCCGGAGCGGAACGCGTCGGGCGGGCAGGTCATCGGCTCCACCGCCACGGACCGGCGGTGCCGTTCCCCGCCGAGGGTGTCGCCGGTGAACACCTGCCACCAGCCGAACTCGCGGTCCGCCCAGATCCGCAGCCCGGACGAGCCGTCCGGCGCGCTGAGCACCACCGCCGAGCCGCCGTCGGCGTCCCGCTCGACGTCACCGAACGCGGTGTCGAGCACCAGGTCGCCGATCGGGCGCGGGCTGGTGAAGTCGAACTCGGAGCCGGTCACCTCGGCGGCGGCGACCGGCAGCAGGCGGCTGTCCACCAGCACACGCCGCCGGGCCGGCAGATGCAGCCGCAGCTCGTCCACGCCGACCTTGGGCAGCTGGAGGTAGGGGTGGACGGAGAAGCCGAACGGCGCGGGCTCGTCGGCGAGGTTCGTCGCCTCGTGCTCGGCCCGCAGGCCGTCCGGGCCGACGCTCCACCGGGCCCGTAGCCGCAGCGCCCACGGGTAGCCGGGGCTCGGCGGCAGGTCGTAGCCGATGGTCACGCTGTCCGCCGACTGCTCGATCGGCTGCCACCGCACCCAGTTCACCAGGCCGTGCAGGGCGTTGTGCCGTTCCGGCTCGGTGAGGTCGAGCTGAAACGACCGCTCCCCGACCGTGTAGACGCCGTCCCGGATGCGGTTCGGCCAGGGCGCCAGCACCTGCCCGGCCGAGCCGGGGCAGACCTCGTCCTCGGCGTACCCGTCGAGGTGGTCCACGCCGTCGTAGCGGTAGGCCCGCAGCCCGCCGCCCACCTCGACCACGACGGCCTCGTGGCCGCCGGCCGCGATGGTCCACTGTGTACCGGACGGTGGCTGCGCGTCGATCCCCATGTCGGCGACCCTACCGTCAGTGGCGCTCCTCGGCGGGGGTGGTCGAGCGATAGCGCAGCAGCGCCGGGAACGCCACCACCAGCAGCACCGCGAGTACGGCGGCGGCGAGACCGCCACCGACCATGGCGAAGCCCGTGCCGAAGGCGGCGGCCGTCGCACCGGCGCGCAGGTCGCCCAGGCGCGGGCCACCGGCCACCACGACCGTGTTCACGCCCTGGAGACGGCCCCGCATCCGGTCCGGCGCGTAGACCAGCAGCATCGACTGGCGCAGCGTGGCGCTGACCAGGTCGGCGGCGCCGGCGACGCCCAGCAGCACCACTGCCACCCACAACTGACCGGCCAGCCCGGCGAGCGCGATCGCCACGCCCCAGCCGACCACCGCCACGGTGAGCGCGAGGCCCTGGCGGCGGACCCGGCCGATCCAGCCGGAGGTCAGGCCGCCCAGCATCGCGCCGATGGCGATGGAGCTGTACAGCCAGCCCACCGCCGACGCGCCGCCGAAGCGTTCCTGCGCCAGCTCCGGGAACAGCGCCCGCGGCATGGCCAGGATCATCGCGATCAGGTCGATGGCGAAGGAGAGCAGCAACACCCGCGTGGTGGCCAGGTAGCGGAAGCCGTCGACGATGCTGGCGAAGCCGGCCTTGCGGACGCCGCCGTCCGGGTCCGGCGTGGGCGGCATCGCGGGCAGCCGCAGCGTGGCCCAGAGCGCCGCCGTGTACAGCAGCGCGTCCGCCGCGTACGCGATGGGCAGCGCCACCTCGACCTGCCAGGCGGCGAAGATCAGGCCGGCGGCGAGCGGGCCGAAGACGGCGGCGGCGGTGAACGTGGTGAAGTTCAGCGTGGTGGCCGCCGGGACCAGCTCGGCCGGCACGAGCCGGGGCAGGATCGCGCTGCGGGCCGGCGAGGTGATCGCGAAGGCGGTCGACTGGAGGGCGACGAGCAGCAGGAGCAGCAGCGGGCTGCGCACGCCGGCCAGCGACTGCACCAGCAGCCCGAGCGTCGAGGCCCAGAGCACACAGCCGCCGACGAGCAGCACCCGGCGGCGGTCCCGGGCGTCGGCGACCGCGCCGCCCCACAACCCGAAGAGCAGCAACGGTACGAAGCCCGCGATGCCGAGCAGACCGACCCAGAGCGAGCCGCCGGTCAGGTCGAACATCTCCACCGGCACCGCCACGGCGGTGAACTGGAAGCCGAACATGGCGATCGCGTTGCCGGTCCAGACCCGCCGGTACGCGGGCACGCGCAGCGGGCGCAGGTCGATCGCCCAGCGGCGCGCACCCCGCCGCCGGGCCTGCGTGACGTCGGTCACGGTGCGAGCCGCTCGACGACGAAGACCCCGTCCCCGGTACGCCGGAAGCGCAGCCGGTCGTGCAGCCGGCTGGCCCGGCCCTGCCAGAACTCGACGGTCTCCGGGCGGACCCGGAACCCGCCCCAGTGCGGCGGCGCGGGGATCGGGTCCACGTCGGCGAACCGCTCGGCCGCCGCCCGGTACGCCTCGTCGAGCGCGGCCCGGTCCGGCACCACCGCCGACTGGGCGCTGGCCCACGCCCCGAGCTGCGACCCGCGCGGCCGGCCGGCGAAGTACGCCTGCGTCTCGGCCCGGTCCACCTGCTCGACCCGGCCGGTCACCGTCACCTGCCGCTGCATCGGGAACCACGGGAACACCAGGCTGGCCCACGGGTTCCCGGTCACCTCGGTGCCCTTGCGCGAACCGTGGTTGGTGTAGAAGACGAAGCCCTCCGGGTCGTACCCCTTGAGCAGCACGGTGCGCCCGCTGGGCCGGCCCCGGCCGTCGGCGGTGCCGAGCACCATCGCGTTCGGCTCCGGCAGCGGATGAGCAACCGCGTCGGCGAACCAGCGGGCGAACTGGGTGTGCCAGTCCGGCGCCAGATCCGTCTCGGTCAGGCCCAGGTCGGCGGCGTACTCGTTACGCATACCGGCCGGGGCGGGTGTGTCGCCTGTCACTGTGGTAGTCCCTCTCCCGGGCGTGCCGGCGTCCCCCGACGCTGGCCAGGCCCCGGTACCCAGTCTTCTCCCTCTCTCACCGACGTCCAGCGGCGGGGATGTCGCGTGGCGCACAGTGGCTGTGGGTCGCGCAGCTTGTTACCCAGCGGGCAAGATGTTCCGAACCACATCCCTGAAGGGTCGCCTGAGCTGCGGGGCTCGATCAGCCCGCCCGGGCGCGCCGAGCCGAAGCCAGGAGACGACATGTCCGATTTCAAACCGGGCCTGGAGGGCGTCGTAGCCTTCGAGACCGAGATCGCCGAACCCGACCGCGCGGGGGGTTCACTGCGCTACCGGGGCGTGGACATCGAGGACCTGATCGGCCAGGTCTCGTTCGGCAACGTCTGGGCGCTGCTGGTGGACGGCCGGTTCGGCCCGGGCCTGCCGCCGGCCGAGCCGTTCCCGGTGCCGGTGCACTCCGGTGACATCCGCGTCGACGTGCAGTCCGCGGTCGCCATGCTGGCGCCGTACTGGGGGCTCAACCAGCTTCTCGACATCTCCGACGAGCAGGCCCGCGAGGACCTGGCCCGGGTGTCGGTCACCGCGCTGTCCTTCGTCGCCCAGTCGGCGCGCGGCCTGGGCCTGCCGGCCGTGCCGCAGAAGGAGATCGACAAGGCGGAGACCATCGTCGAGCGGTTCATGAAGCGCTGGCGGGGTGAGCCCGACCCGCGGCACGTCAAGGCCGTCGACGCGTACTTCATCTCGGCCGCCGAGCACGGCCTGAACGCCTCCACCTTCACCGCCCGGATCGTCGCCTCCACCGGCGCGGACGCCGCTGCCTGCATCTCCTCCGGCATCGGCGCGCTCTCCGGCCCGCTGCACGGCGGCGCCCCGTCCCGGGTGCTCAGCATGTTGGAGGCGGTCGAGCGCAGCGGCGACGCCGACGGGTACGTCAAGGGCGTCCTCGACCGGGGCGAGCGGCTGATGGGCTTCGGCCACCGGGTCTACCGGGCCGAGGACCCGCGCGCCCGCGTGCTGCGGCGTACCGCCAAGGAGCTGGGCGCGCCCCGCTTCGAGGTCGCCGAGGCGCTGGAGAAGGCCGCGCTGGCCGAGCTGCAGGCCCGCCGCCCGGACCGCGTCCTCGCCACCAACGTCGAGTTCTGGTCGGCCGTGGTGCTGGACTTCGCCGAGGTGCCGGCGCACATGTTCACCTCGATGTTCACCTGCGCCCGGATGGGCGGCTGGTCCGCGCACATCCTGGAGCAGAAGAAGCTGCAGCGGCTGGTCCGGCCGTCGGCCACGTACGTCGGCCACGGCCCGCGCAAGCCGCAGCAGGTCGAGGGCTGGGACGCTATCCCGCACGGCGTCTGAGGTGTAAGGAAGGGGCCCCGCTTAACGCCTCCGGTAGAGGCGGGGCCCCTTCTTAACGCCCGCCTCCGTGCCCACGAGGTGCTGCGCCGCTGTGGCGCACGACTCAGCGCCGACAGTGGGACCAGCCGCCGGTCCGGCCCGCCCGGGTGGGAGGATGAAGGCCGGCAGCGCTGCCGGCCGGGTTCGGACCCCGGCCGCCCCGTGCGCCCGGCGCACGCCCGGCCATCGGTCCGCGCCCGCACCAAGGGCCCGTCCCGCCCACGCGGAAGGATCGAGACAACCGTGGCTGACGCACCGACCATCCGGATTCCCGACGAGATCAGGCCCGCCGACGGACGATTCGGCTGCGGCCCGTCCAAGGTCCGTCCGGCCGCGGTCTCCGCCCTCTCCGACGTCGCCACCAGCTACCTGGGCACGTCGCACCGGCAGAAGACGGTCCGCGACCAGGTGTCCCGGCTGCGCCGCGGCCTGGCCGAGTTCTTCTCCCTGCCCGAGGGGTACGAGGTGGTGCTCGGCAACGGCGGCACCACCGCGTTCTGGGAGGTCGCCACGTTCGGTCTGATCCGCGACCGGGCCCAGTTCGCCAGCTTCGGCGAGTTCGGTGCCAAGTTCGCCAAGTCGGTCAAGGACGCACCGTTCCTCGGTGAGCCGACGGTGCGCAAGTCCGACGCGGGCAGCGCCCCGACGCTCGTGGCCGAGGCCGGCGTGGACGTCTACGCCACCCCGCACAACGAGACCTCCACCGGTGTCGCGGTGCCGATCAGCCGCGTCGCGGGCGCCGACGAGGGCTCGCTGCTGCTGGTCGACGCCACCTCCGGCGCGGGCGGCCTGGACGTGGACGTCGCCCAGACCGACGTCTACTACTTCGCGCCGCAGAAGTGCTTCGGCTCCGACGGCGGGCTCTGGCTGGCCCTGATGTCGCCGGCCGCGCTGGCCCGGGCCACCGAGGTCAAGGAGTCGGGCCGCTACATCCCGGCCTTCCTCGACCTGGTCACCGCGATCGACAACTCGCGGCTGGAGCAGACGTACAACACCCCGGCGCTGGCGACCATCTTCCTGGCCGCGGAGCAGACCGACTGGATGAACTCGCAGGGCGGGCTGGCCTGGGCGGCCAAGCGCACCGCCGAGAGCGCCGGCATCGTGTACGGCTGGGCCGAGCGCTCGTCGTTCGCCACGCCGTTCGTGTCGGACCCGGCGCTGCGGTCCAACGTGGTCGCCACCATCGACTTCGCCGACGAGGTGGACGCCACGGCGATCGCCAAGGCGCTGCGCGCCAACGGCATCGTCGACACCGAGCCGTACCGCAAGCTGGGTCGCAACCAGCTGCGGGTGGCACTGTTCCCGGCCGTCGAGCCGGCCGACGTCGAGGCGCTCACCGCGTCCATCGACTACGTGGTAGAGCGACTCTGATCACGTCGTCACGGTGCGTGGCCGTCGGGGCTCCGGCGGCCACCCACCGTGATCGTTACCGCAGCTCAGTCACGACATGCCGGGGTGTCGCAGTCCCCATCGGCGGGTAGATGAGCGTACGGTGGTGCGAGACGCCCGGGTGGCCGGCTCCCGTGGCGTGACGGCCAGCGAAGCGGGACGGAGGCAAGCCCATGCGCCCAGTACGCTTCGTCGCCCTCTCCGAGGACGGCCAGGCCCTGGTGCTCGCCGACGAGGTGGGGCGCCTGCTGGCGCTGCCCATCGACGAGCGGATCGCGTCGGCGCTGCACGCCGAGCCGGGCGCACCGCCGCTCGCGGTGGTGCCGAGCGCCACCGACCCGACGCCGTCGCTGTCCCCACGGGACATTCAGGCCCGGATCCGGTCCGGCGAGTCCGCGGAGGACGTCGCCCGCATCGCCGGCGTACCGGTCGACCGGGTGCTGCGCTACGCCGGCCCGGTGCTCCAGGAGCGGGCCATGCTCGCCCAGCACGCCCGCCGCACCCGGCTCAAGGGCGCGGAGAAGCCGACCCCGCTGGCCGAGGTCGTCAACGGCCGGCTGGCCCAGCACGGCATCGACACCGAGAAGATCTCGTGGGACGCCTACCGCCGCGACGACGGCACCTGGCGGATCATCGCGACCTGGCCGTCCGGCAAGGCCACCGCGCAGGCGGTGTGGGATCTGGACAAGACCCGGCAGAACGTCGCCCCGCACGACGACATGGCGCAATACCTGTGCGCCGAGCGGCCCACGCCGATCCTCGGCCAGGAGCCGGCGCCGGAGCGGGGCGGTCACGCCCTGCCCGGTCCGTCGCGTGGCGAGCCGAGCCGGGGTGGGCACGGCCTGCCGGCCGCCTCCGAGCACGCCCGTCCGGGGCGTGACCCGATCCGCGCCGGCCGGGACGCGCTGCTCGCCTCGCTGGACCGTCCCCTCGGCGGCACGTCCGGGCGTGGTCTCGACACCCGCTCCCCGGCCGCGCTGGCCGGGCAGGAGGCGCCCCGTCAGCGGGCCGTCGCCGGTGGTGCCGCGGCGCTGCTCGGTGGTGGGCAGGGTTCGGCCTTCGACGACGACTCGGACGCGCCGAAGGAGATCCCGGCCGTACCCTCGCTGGCGGTGCTGCGGCCCCGCCGCACCGGCCCCGCGGCGGCGACCGGCGGTGCGGCCGCCGAGTCCACCGAGGCCGGTGGCAAGCCGCGCAAGCGGCTGCCGAGCTGGGACGACGTGCTGTTCGGCACCGGCCCGGCGGCCCGCGAGTCCTCCTGATCCACCGCTCCACCCTGGCTCGTCGAGAGGGCACTCGAAGTGCCGGCGTGCCAGGGTGGAGTCATGGAGTACACGAACCTGGGACGCACCGGTCTGTCCGTGAGCCGACTCTGCCTCGGCACGATGAACTTCGGTCCGCAGACCGACGAGCCGGACAGTTTCGCCATCATGGACCGGGCGCTCGAACACGGGATCAACTTCTTCGACACCGCGAACGTCTACGGCTGGAAGCTCGGTGAGGGCGTCACCGAGCAGATCGTCGGCCGCTGGTTCGCGCAGGGCGGCGGGCGCCGCGACAAGGTCGTCCTCGCCACCAAGGTGTACGGCAAGATGGGCGAGTGGCCCAACGAGCAGGGCCTGAGCGCCCGGCACATCATCCGGGCCTGCGAGGACTCGCTGCGCCGGCTCCAGACCGACACGATCGACCTCTACCAGATGCACCACATCTCCCGGACCACGCCGTGGGAGGAGATCTGGCAGGCGATGGAGACACTCGTCGCCCAGGGCAAGGTGATCTACGTCGGCTCGTCCAACTTCGCCGGCTGGCACATCGCGCAGGCGCAGGCCGCGGCCGGCAAGCGCAACTTCCTCGGTCTCGTCTCCGAGCAGTGCATCTACAACCTGCTGACCCGCCACGTCGAACTGGAGGTCGTGCCGGCCGCGCAGCACTACGGGCTGGGCATCATCCCCTGGTCGCCGCTGCACGGCGGGCTGCTGTCCGGCATCATCCGCAAGATGGCCGAGGGCAGCGCGGCGCGTGGCACCACCGGCCGCTCGGCCGACGCGCTGGCCGAGCACCGGAACACCATCGAGGCGTACGAGAAGCTCTGCGCCGACCTCGGCCACGACCCGGCGGATGTGGCGCTGGCGTGGCTGCTGTCCCGGCCGGGCGTGACCGCCCCGATCGTCGGCCCGCGCACGATGGACCAGCTCGACCGCAACCTCGGCGCTCTCGACGTCCAGTTGGACGAGTCGACGCTGACCCGCCTCGACGAGCTGTTCCCGCCGGTCGGCAACGGCGGCCCCGGCCCCGAGGCCTGGGCCTGGTAGGTGTAAGGAAGGGCCCCTTCTTAACGCCTCCGGTAGAGGAGGGGCCCCTTCTTAACGCCCCGCCTGAATCAACGCCCCGCCGCCCAGCGCCCACGCGGCGACGCGGGTGTAGCGCGGCGTACGGCCCAGGTGGCTGCGGATCAGGAGCAACTCGCCGGCCGCCCACTGCGGCCCGGCGTAATCGTGCAGCGTGCGCACGTCCGAGCGGAGGTCGGCCTCGGGCACCCGGTCGCCGGGGCGGGCGATGGTCAGATGCGCCCGGAACGGCTTGTCGTCGCAGGGCAGCCCGGCCTCACGCAGCCCGCCACGGATCGACAGGGCGAGCGCGTCGAGCACCTCGACCTCGCCGCGCACGTCGACCCAGAGCACTGTGGACCGGCCCGCACCGAAGCAGCCGCCACCAGCCAGGCACAGCAGTGGGGAGCGGGCCGTCCGGGCGGCCGAGGCGAGCGCATGCTTCACGTCGGCCAGCCGGTCGGCCGGTACCTCACCGAGGAAGGCCAGCGTGAGGTGCAGGTTCGCCGGGTCGGTGAGGCGGGCGTGGCGGGCGGCCGCGACCCGCAGGCCCTTCATCCGGACGGTCAGGTCGGCGACGGCCACGGCAGGCGGGTAGATCGCCGCGAAGAGACGCACCCGGTCAGGGGTGCCGCTGGTGGTGCGCGGCGCGGGCGGCCGGCAGGGTCAGCCCGGCGGCGTGCAGCAGCCCTTCGACGCGTACCCGTTCGATCTCCCGGTCGACACCGTCCAGCTCGGCCAGGTGTTCGGCGATGCCGAGCGCGTGGCAGGCGGCGCGCAGCCGTTCGTCGTACGCCTCGATGACCGCGCCGTGCCACACCACGCTGCGGTCGGCGGCGGCGAGCCGGTGGCCGCCGAGACGGCGCAGGTCGGTGGCGAGTTGTTCCAGCGGGCGGCGGCCGTCCTTGTCGAACTCGGTGAGGTCGATGTCGCGGGTCAGCGCCTCGGCCTCGATGGCCCGGTCGAGCCGCGCGATGGTACGGCGTTCCCGGCGCTGCTCCCGCCACTCGGCCCACCCGCACGCGACCCGGTCGATGACTTCGTCAGCGCAGAACAGCAGCGCGAACAGGGCGGGCAGGCAGCAGACGGCGAGGATCGCCAGCGCCAGCAGCAGTCCCTGCCCCACTTCCACACATCGACGCTAAGCCCTGCCGCACCGGCCCGCCACCCGTTTGGGTAATCGGACCGGCACGACCGGCTATCGGGGCTACTTCGCCCCGGGCGACACCACGTAGAAGCGGGGCATCGGCAGCACCCGCATGCGCAGGCGGGCGCCGGAGCGGCGCAACTGCCAGGTGAGCGCCAGCAGCGCGGCGGTGAGCGAGATCAGGCCGCCGGCCCAGATGCTCGCGCCGGCGCCGTACGTCTCGGCGACCCAGCCGATCAGCGGCGCGCCGACCGGGTTGGTGCCCAGGAACACCAGCACCCACAGCGCCATCACCCGTCCCCGGAAGGACGCGTCGACACCGAGCTGTACGCGCTGGTTGGCGGCCTGGGCGAAGTAGATCATGAAGAACCCGGCGGGCAGCAGCAGCGTCACGACCAGCCAGTACGCCGGGGCGAGCCCGACGAGCGTGCCGAAGACCGCGCAGCCGATCGCGGCACCGAGCACGAGCCAGACCGAGGGCCGGCTGCGCCGTCCGGTGCCGGCCAGCGCCCCGACCAGCGCACCGACCGCGAGCGCGGTGCTGAACAGGCCGAACGAGGCGGCGCCGGTGTTGAACACGGTCTTCGCCAGCGCGGCGAGGGTGAGCTGGAAGTTGAACAGGCTCATCCCGATCACCGACATGAGGACCATCGGCAGCAGGATGTCGGGGCGGCGTGCCACGTACCGGAGGCCGTCGACCACCCGGGCCTGGTCCCGCTCACCGACCGGCGGCAGGTCCTTGCGGTGCAGCTCGTCGGTACGCATCCGGACCACGTTGACGAGTGGGGCGATCGAGCTGAGCGCGGTGACCAGGAAGACCGGGCCGACGTCGACGACGGCGATGGCCAGGCCGGCGACGGCGGGGCCGACGATCCGGGCGGAGTTGAACACTGCCGCGTTGAGCGAGAGCGCGTTCGGCAGCAGCGGCATGCCGACCAGCTCGGAGACGAACGCCTGGCGGACCGGCGTCTCGACCGCGTTGGAGACGCCGAGCAGGGCGGCGAACGTGAAGACGTGCCAGAGCTGCACCAGGCCGGTGAGGACCAGGATGCTCATGGCCAGCGCGAGCACGGTCCAGAACGCGTTGGCGACGAAGAGCAGCATCCGCTTGTCGTAGCGGTCGGCGAGCCGGCCGGACAGCAGCGTGAGCAGGAGTACGGGGGTGAACTGCAACGCGGTGACCACGCCGAGCGCGGTCGCGGAGTTGTCGCTGAGCTCGAGGACGAGCCAGTCCTGGGCGATGAACATCATCCAGACGCCGATCAGTTTGATCAGCTGTCCGGTGGCGAAGAGTCGATAGTTGCGGACTCGTAGGGACTGGAACATCGTGCTCAGCTTGGCCTGCACTCTAGGTGCGCCTCCTCGCGTCGGTACGCTTCATCCACAGCTGACGAAGCGAACCGCGGGCGGCGGTGTCAGGCGCGAGCGATGCCCTGGAGGATGTCCGCAGCTCGCCGTAGCGTTTCGCGTTCGTCCTCGGTCAGCGCGGCCAGCCGGGTGGCCAGCCACTCGTTGCGGGCCCGCTCGAACTGGTCGAGTACGGCCCTTCCCCCTTCGGTCGCCGCCAGGATGACCTGCCGTCCGTCGGTCGGATGGGGAGTGCGCTGCACGAGGCCGCGCTCCTCCAACTTCGCGACGATCTTCGTCATCGTGGGCGGCTGCACCCGTTCGACATCAGCCAGTTCCCGTGGCGTGAGGGCGCCCGCCAGATTGAGGCTGGTGAGCGCCGACAGCTGGGTGACCGTGAGGTCGCCGACCGGCCGGGCCTGTCGGACCCGCCGGTTGAGCCGGGTGATCGCATCTCGCAGCTGAGGAGCCAGCTGCGCCGGTGGCACGCGTTTCGCCGTCACCGTCCGCTCCGTCACACTAGTTAGCTTAACTAATGAGCCTGGCTAACGACATGCGTTATGACCAGGCTCACCAGCGTCAGAGCAACACGGACTCGACCGGCCCGCGCAGGAAGTACACGATGAACAGCGCGGCGACCCCGTACAGGAGCGGGTGGACCTCCCGGGCCTTACCCTTCGCCACCTTGAGCAGCACGAAGCTGATCACGCCGGCCCCGATGCCGTTGGAGATCGAATAGGTGAACGGCATCAGCGCGATGGTGAGGAACGCCGGGATGGCGATCTCGTAGTCGGTCCAGTCGATCGTGCGGACCGCCGTCATCATCAGGAAGCCGACCACCACCAGCGCCGTCGACGCGGCCTCGAACGGCACGATCAGCGACAGCGGCGCCAGGAACATGGCGAGCAGGAACAACGCGCCGGTGACCAGGTTGGCCACGCCGGTCCGCGCACCCTCCGCGACGCCTGCGGCGCTCTCGATGTACGAGGTGTTGCTGGACACCGAGGCGGCACCACCGGCGGCGGCGGCGATCGAGTCGACGAGCAGGATCTCCTTGGCCTTCGGCGGGGTGCCCGTCTCGTCGAGCATGTCCCCTTCCTGGCCGATCGCGACCATCGTGCCCATGGTGTCGAAGAAGTCGGTGATCAGCAGCGTGAAGATGAACATCAGCGGCACCAGCCAGCCGACCCGGCTCCACGAGTTCAGCACGTTGAACTGACCCAGCAACGACAGGTCGGGCAGGTCCACGATCTGTTTGGGCAACTCGGGCACGTTCAGCGCCCAGCCCTTCGGGTTCGGCTTGCCGTCGACGAAGGACGGGCCGACGTTGGCGATCGCCTCGACGACGATGGCCAGCACGGTGGAGGCCAGGATGCCGATCAGGATCGCGCCGCGGACCCGGCGAACCACCAGGACCAGCGTGATCAGCAGGCCGACCACGAAGACGAGCATCGGCCAGCTGACGATCTTGCCGTTGATGCCCAGCCCGACCGGCACGGTGGAGTTCGCGGCGTCCGGCACGCGCCGCACGAAGCCGGCGTCGACCAGGCCGATGATGGTCAGGAACAGACCGATGCCGACGCCGATCGCGGTCTTGAGCTGCGTCGGCACCGAGCGGAACACCGCCGTACGCAGGCCGGTGAGCACCAGGATGCCGATCAGCACACCCTCGATGACCACCAGGCCCATCGCGTCCGCCCAGGTCATCTGGGGCGCGATCTCGTACGCGACGAGCGCGTTCACGCCCAGGCCGGCCGCCAGCGCGATCGGGAACCGGGCCACCACGCCCATCAGGATGGTCATCAGACCGGCGACCAGCGCGGTCGCCGCGGCGAGCGCCGGAATCGCAAGCGAACGGCCGTCGCCGTCCTTCCCGCTGCCCAGGATCAGCGGGTTCAACACCACGATGTACGCCATCGTGAAGAACGTGGCGAAGCCGCCTCGCAGCTCCCGGCTCAGCGTGGACCCGCGTGCCGAGATCAGGAAGTAGCGGTCGAAGGCGTTACGTGGATGCGCGGGATCGGGCGGAGTGCCGTGATCCGGCGGCGGGGCAATGGACATGGTTCCTCATCTGGTCATCGGCCGGGTTTTGTCGCGCGCATCGTCCCAGATCACCTGGCAGGCAGGGAAGAACGATCACGTAGGCTGGGCCGGTGTCACAGCAGCAACAGCCGCGGCCGGAGCCGCTCGACCCGCCGATGGTGCCGTTCGCCGTCGCCGGGCTGATCGCCTGGGCGGTGGCCGGCCTGGTGCTACTGATCTTCTTCCGGGACTGGCTCACCGAGTCCGGGCGTCAGAACTGGCTCTGGACCTGCCTGGCCGGTTTTCTGTGGGGCTTTCCCGGCCTGGCGGTGATGATGCGGCACGACGCCAACCGGCGTCGCCGACGCGCTGCCGCCGCACAGCGGCAGCGCTGACCCGTCAGGGGTGGCCGTACGGCTCCGCCGGCTCGGCCGACTCCACCGAGCCCGGGGCCCGGCTGACGGTCATGGCCTCGACCGCGCTGTCGTCGTAGACGGTCGGCAGCTCGTCGACGGGCGTCTCGGCCGCCTCGACAAGCGTCTCCGAGTGCGCGCCGCACCCGTGGTCGGCGCTCACCACCCGGCCGTCGTCAGGGGCGAAGAAGTTGCCGCAGGCGCCGAAGGCCAGGCGCAGCGAACCGGCGAGCGGCAGGTAGAAACCGCAGGTGCCGCAGCGGGCGGCGGCCGGCGCGGCGACCGAGATCGCGGCGTCCGGGCCGTGGTCGCCGTCGTACCAGCGCTGGGCGGCCTCGGCGCGGCCCTCCCGGGACAGCACCCGGGGCCGACCCAGACCGAGCTCCCAGGCGGTCTCCTCGACTGCCGGGTCGTCGGAGAGCAGGTAGCCGGGGGCGAGCCGCTCGTCGTCGGCGGGGGTGGGCAGCAGGTCGCCAGGGCCCAGATCGCCCGGCTTGAGCCGCTCCTGCCACGGCAGCCAGCCCGGTGCGAGCAGCGCGTCCGGGCCGGGCAGCAGCACCGTCTCGCAGACGGTGACGTGCCGGCTGCGCGGCACCCGGGTCACCGTGACGGCCCAGCGCCAGCCGCGGTAACCGGCCATCCGGCATTCGAAGTAGTGGGTGACGACCCGATCGCCCTCAGCGACCACCTGGAGATGGTCACCGATGTCGGTGGGCTCCACCTCGGTGATCGCGTCGCGGGCCACCTCGACGGCGGCGGCGCAGACCTGGTCGAGCCGGGGAGCGCGGGCGGAGGCGGGCCTGGTCACCGGACCATTGTTCCCCATGCCCGTCCACGGGCGACAGGCACTCCCCGGAGTCATTCTCTCCGGGTGATGCGGCGCACGTGGAAAGGATGGGCGAGGATGGGACGCATGGCGCTGTCCTCCCGCTCCGGCCGCTCCTTCCTCGGGCGGACCGTCGGCACCGGCATCCGCGCCACCCGGCTGCTGCTGCGGGGCTCGATGCACGGCGGGCGCTGGATGACCCGGCGGGCCGGCACCGCCCGGGCCCGCAGCGCCGGCAACGAGGTGGGCATGGTCCGCCTGTTCGACCTGCACGCGCTCTCCTGCGCCGGTGACACGCTCATCGCGATCGGCCTGGCCGGGACGATCTTCTTCGACGTGCCGCTGGGCGAGGCGCGCAACAAGGTGGCCCTCTACCTGCTGGTCACCATGGTGCCGTTCGCCATGCTCGCCCCGGTGGTCGGCCCGCTGCTCGACCACTTCCGCCACGGCCGGCGGTACGCGCTGGCCACGACCATGCTCGGCCGGGCGTTCCTGGCCTGGTTGATCTCCGACTACATGGGCGGCTTCGGGCTCTATCCGGCGGCGTTCGGGGTGCTCGCGCTCTCCCGGGCGTACGGGGTGGCCCGCTCGGCGGCGGTCCCCCGGCTGCTCCCCGAGGGGCTCGGGCTGTCCCAGGTCGGGGCGCGCGCGAGCGTCTACGGCACGGTGGCCGGTGCGCTCGTCGCGCCGATCGGGCTGGCCGCGTTCTGGTTCGGGCCGCAGTGGCCGCTGCGGGTCGCCTCGGTGATCTTCCTGATCGGCATGGTGATCTCGCTCCGGCTGCCGCCGAAGGCCGACTCCGAGCCGCCGGAGCGGATGCCGCACCCGCTGCGGGCGATGCGCCGCCGCGACGGCGAGCGCCCGCTGGGCCGGGGTCGTCCCAGCGGCCGGCTGGTGATCGCCACGCTGATCGGCGCGGCGGCACTACGCGGGCTCTACGGCTTCCTGCTGCTGTTCCTGGCCTTCGCGATCAAGGCCGGTGACCTGACCACCGACTTCTTCGGCCGCGACCTCGGCGCCCAGGGCGCGCTGGGCCTGGTCGGCGGCGCGCTGGCGGTCGGCACGTTCCTGGCCACCGCGCTCGGCACCCGTCTGCGCATCCACCGGCCGACAGCGCTCCAGTCCAGCGGCACGATCGTGGTCGCCGGTGTGGCGGTGCTCGCCGCGCTGAAGTTCTCGCTGCCGATGGTGGCGCTGCTCTGCCTGGTCGCCGCGATGATGAGCGGGATCGCCAAGCTGGCGGTGGACGCCTCGATCCAGGAACGCATCCCGGAGCGGCTGCGCGCCAGCTCGTTCGCGCACTCGGAGACCGCGCTGATGCTCGCGTTCGTGGCCGGCGGCGGGCTCGGGCTGGTGCCGTTCACCGGCCTGATCGGCGTGACGGTCGCCGCCGCGGTGGCCGCGCTGGTGGCCGTACGCGGCGTGCTCGTCGCCGGCAAGCTACGCGGCGAGCACCTGGCCGGCCGGCCGCTCGGCGACGAGGAACTGGCGGCGGAGCAGGCGACCCGCGACGAGAAACCGGCCAGCACCTCGTTCGACGACCCGGCGCCCACGTCACCGGCGCCCCAGCGCTCCGGCCCGCCGCCGGACGACGACGGGCTGGCCCCGCCCGGCTTCCACATCTACCGGCCGTCCTCCTCGGTGGGCGGGCCGGGCGGCGTCGAGGACACCGAGCGGCGCGATCCCCGGGGGCCGGTGGCGTGACCGGTCTGCTCGTGGTCACGGCCGTGCCGGCCGAGGCCGAGGCGATCCGTGCCGGCCTCACCGCACCGGCAGCACCGGACGGGACGACGCCGTCGGACGTGACGGCACCGCCGGACGGGACGACGCCGTCGGACGTGACGGCACCGCCGGACGGGACGATGCCGTCGGACGTGACGGCACCGCCGGACGTGACGGTGCTGCCGGACGTGACGGTGCTGCCGGTCGGGGTCGGCCCGGCCGTCGCCGGTGCCGCCACGGCACGGCTGCTGGCGCTGGCCGAGGCGGCCGGGCGGCCGTACCGGGCGGTGGTCAGCGCCGGCATCGCCGGAGGGTTCGTCGGCCGGGTCGCGGTGGGCGGCACGGTGCTCGCCGACCGCAGCGTCGCCGCCGACCTCGGCGCCGAGTCACCGGCCGGGTTCATCCCGGTCGAGGACCTGGGCATGCCTCCCGAGCTGCTGGGCGGCGGCCGGATCGTGCCCGCCGATCCGGGCCTGCTGGCCCGTCTGCGCGCCGCGCTGCCGGGGGCCACCGTCGGCACTGTGCTCACCGTCAGCACGGTGACCGGCACCGCCGCGAGCACGGCGGCGCTGGCCGAACGGCACCCGGACGCGGTGGCCGAGGCGATGGAGGGGTACGGCGTGGCGGTCGCCGCCGCCCAGGCCGGTGTGCCCTTCGTGGAGCTGCGGACGGTCTCCAACCCGATCGGCCCGCGTGACCGGAGCGCGTGGCGGATGCGGGAGGCGTTCGCCGCGCTCACCGCCGCGGCGGCCGCCCTCCACTGATCCCGTCCACCTGTGGACAACCCTGTGGAGAAGTCGCCGGGCTGGGGACGGCGGGCTCAGATCGTGATGACGACCTTGGCGCGCGCGTGCTCGGTCTCGAGGTAGCGGACGGCCTCGGGCACCTCGCGCAGCGGATGGGTCCGGTCGACCACAGGCGTGAGCCAGCCCGCCTCGGCGTGCTCGCGCAGCACGTCGAGGTGCGCCCGGCCGGGTGAGGTGGCGAGGACGACGACGCGCTGGCTGATGACCGGCGCGAGCAGCCGTCCCCGCGCCAGCAGCCCGATCGGGCCGAGCAGGCTGCCGCCCCGGTAGACGCCGCCGCCGGAGAGCACGAGCGTCCCGTCCGGTGTGAGCGCCCGCCGCAACGCGGTCAGGGAGCGGTTGCCGACCAGGTCGAACACCACGTCGTGGCGGCGGCCGTCGCGGGTGAAGTCCTCGCGGGTGTAGTCGACCACGTGGTCGGCGCCCAGGGAGCGGACCAGGTCGACGTTGCGGGTGCGGCACACGCCGGTCACCGTCGCGCCGAGCGCCTTGGCCAACTGGACGGCGAGCGTGCCGACGCCGCCGGAGGCCCCGTTGATCAGGACGTGGTGGCCGGGCCGGACCTGCCCGGCGTCGCGCAGGCCCTGGAGCGCGGTGACACCGGCCAGCGGCAGGGCCGCCGCCTGCGCCGGGGTCAGGTTCGCCGGGCGCGGCGCGACCAGGTGCTCGGGCACGCAGACGTACTCGGCGAACGCGCCGTCGGCCTCACCGAGGTCGCCGAAGACGGCGTCGCCGGGGCGTACGTGCCGCACCTGGGTGCCGACGGCCTCGACCCGGCCGGCGACGTCCCGGCCACGGATGCGGGCGCGGGGCCGAGCGAGGCCGAGCGCCAGCCGCGACAGCCGGGGGTCGCCGCGCATGACGTGCCAGTCGTACGCGTTCAGCGCGGCGGCCTCGACCCGGACGAGGACGTCGCCGGGGCCGGGCGCGGGCGTCTCGACGTCGGCGAGCACGAGTGTCTCCGGGGGGCCGTACCGGTCCTGGACGATCGCCTTCATGTCGCCACTCCCTCCCAGGGTGTACGGCGTACACCTTCATGAGGACAAGGCTAGGTGTACGCCGTACACCAGTCAAGACGGTTACTGTGTCAACGGCCTTCGGGAGGACTGGGGACGACATGGCGGAGCAGACGGAGACGGTGCGCCGGACACCCCTGACCAGGGATCGCGTCCTGCGTACCGCAGTCGTGCTCGCCGACCGGACCGGCATCGAGTCGCTGAGCATGCGCAACCTCGCGCAGGATCTCGGCGTCGTGCCGATGGCCCTCTACAAGCACGTCGCGAACAAGGACGAACTGCTCGACGGCATGATCGACATGGTCGTCGCGGAGATCGAACCGCCGACGGCCGGCGACTGGAAACAGGCGATCCGCCGGCGCATCCTGTCGGCGCGGCAGATGCTGCTCCGCCACCCGTGGGCGTCGCTGGCGATCGAGTCCCGGACCGCGCCCACCCCGGCCGTCCTGGCCTACCTCGACTCGACAGTCGGCGCGCTGCGGGCGGGCGGGCTCTCCACCGACCTGGCCCACCACGTCATGCACGCGCTGGGCAGCCGGGTGCTGGGCTTCAGCCAGGAACTGTTCGACACCTCCCGGCAGGCCGGGCGATCCGGCGCGACGGTGCCCGAGGTGCCGGCCGATCTGCCACCGGAGGTGGCCGCCCGGTTCCCGAACCTCGCCGCCATCGCCACCGCCGCGTCCCACGACGACGACTCGGTGGTCGGGCCGGGCTGCGACGACCAGTTCGAGTTCGAATTCGCGCTGGACCTGCTGCTCGACGGCATCGAGCGGCTGCACCGGACCGGCTGGACGTCACACCGGACGGGGTGACGGGCCGCCCGGCCGCCGGGGTTACGGTGGGACCGTGGCGCTCTCCCTGGCGATCTCCCCCTGCCCCAACGACACGTTCGTCTTCGACGCCCTGGTGCACGGCCGGGTGCCGGGCGCGCCGGCGGTCGAGGTGACCTACGCGGACGTCGACGTCACGAACACCGCCGCCGAGCGTGGGGCGTTCGACCTGGTGAAAGTCAGCTACGCGGCGCTGCCCTGGCTGCTCGACGACTACCACCTGCTGCCCTGCGGCGGTGCGCTGGGCCGGGGCTGCGGCCCGCTGGTGCTGACCCGTGGCGACCGGACCGACCTGTCCGGGGCGACGGTGGCGGTGCCCGGCGAGCGGACCACCGCGTACCTGCTGTTCCGGCTCTGGGCGGCCGGCCAGGCCCCGGCGCGCATCGAGGTGGTGCCGTTCCACGAGATCATGCCGGGCGTGGCCGCCGGCCGGTACGACGCGGGCCTGGTCATCCACGAGGCGCGCTTCACCTACCCGCGGCACGGGCTGACCGCCCTGGTCGACCTGGGCGAATGGTGGGAGGGCGACACCGGGCTGCCGATCCCGCTCGGCGCGATCCTGGCCCGCCGGGGCGCCGTCGACCCGGTCGAGGCCGCCGCCTGGATCCGCGAGTCGGTACGCCAGGCGTGGGCCGACCCGACGGCGAGCCGCGAGTACGTGCTCGCGCACGCGCAGGAGATGGAGCCCGACGTGGTGGACCGGCACATCGGCCTCTACGTCAACGAGTTCACCGCCGACCTGGGAGAGGCCGGCTTCGCCGCCGTGGAGGCGCTGCTGGGCCGGGCCGCCGACGCCGGGCTCGTCCCTCAGACCTCCAGCTCGCGCGCCACCGCGTGGACAAGTTGAGCGATCTTCTGGGAGGTCTTCCGATCCGGGAAGCGACCCCGGCGCAGGTCCGGCTGGACCTTCGCCTCCAGCACCTTGATCATGTCTTCCACCAGGCCGTGGAGTTCCTCGGCCGGCCGGCGGCGCAGCTCCGCCACGGACGGCGGTGCCTCCAGCAGCTTGACCCCCATCGCCTGGGCGCCCCGCCGGCTGTCGACCACGCTGAAATCGACCCGCTGGCCACCCTTCAGGTCGGCGACACCCGCCGGTAGCGCGCCCTTCGGCAGGAACACGTCGCCACCCTCGTCACTGGTGACGAACCCGTACCCCTTGGCGGCGTCGTACCACTTCACTCGACCCGTCGGCACCTGTTGAACCCCGCTCCACTCGAACCGTCTACCCCTCCAAGGCTAGCCCGATGATCCGGTCCAGCGCGCTCGGGAATTCGACGAGATCATCAAGCACCAGGTACGCCCCGGCCTCGGTCAGTTCGTCGGCCGAGCACGGGCCGGTCGCCACTGCCACGCCCGGGATTCCCGCGGCTCGCGCGGCGGCCATGTCGGCCACGTGATCGCCCACGTAGAGCGTCGCGCCGTGCTCGCGCAACGCGACCGCCTTCTGCTCGGCGAACACGTCCCCGGCCAGCTCGTCCACCGGTAGCCCGAGGTGGTCCAGGTGCAGCTTCGCCAGCCGGCCCATCTTCGCGGTCACCACCATCGTCCGGCCGCCGCGCGCCTGCACCGCGCGCAGCGCGGCCTCCGCACCGGGCATCGGCACGGTCGGGGTGATCGCGTACGCCGGATACAGCTCCCGGTAGAGCGTCACCGCCTCCTCGACGCGCTCCGGCGGGAACCAGTGCGCCAGCTCGGTCCGCAGCGGCGGGCCCAGCCGGGAGACGGCCAGTTCCCCGTCCACGTGCACGCCCGTGCGCGCGGTGAGCGCCCGGAACGCGGCGGCGATCCCGGGCCGGGAGTCGACCAGGGTCATGTCGAGGTCGAAGCCGACCATCAGCGGAGACATGCCGAGAACCTACCCAGCGGGCTAGCGTGGTACGACGATGACCACCTCACTCGCCGACCACCTGCGGGCCCTCCCCGACGACTCCCTCGCCGCGCTGCTCCAGCTGCGGCCGGACCTCGTCGTGCCGGTGCCGGCCGACGTGTCCGCCCTCGCCCTGCGCGCCCAGTCCCGGGTCTCCGTGGCCCGGGCGCTCGACGGGCTGGACCAGTTCACCCTCCAGATCCTCGACGCCGCCCGGCTCACCCGCGGTCCCGAGGGCGCCACCTCCACCGACCAGATCCTCGCCCTGGCCACCACCGGGCCGCACCCGCCCGCGCCGACGGCGATCCGCGCCGCCGTCGACCGGCTCCGGGCCCGGTTCCTGCTGTACGGCCCCGAGCACGACCTGTGCGTGGCCGGTGGCATCGACGAGGTGTCCCCGTACCCGGCGGGGCTGGGCCGGCCGGCGGCGGAGCTGGATCCGCGCGCGGCGGCGCTCTGCGCGGACCCGGCGAAGCTGCGGCGGACGCTGCTGTCCGCGCCGCCCTCGGCCCGCGCGGTCCTGGACCGGCTCGCCGCCGGGCCACCGGTCGGGACCGTGGCGCCCGGCGCGCTGGAGGCCCCCGCCACCGGCACCGAGGACGTGCTGCCGCCCGACCTCGTCAACGGCGGTGCGCCGACCGGCTCGCCGATCCGCTGGCTGGTCGAGCACCGGCTGCTGGTCCGGATGTCCGGCGGCCGCAACGGCACCGTCGAGCTGCCCCGCGAGGTGGGGCTGGTGCTGCGCCGTGACGCCGGTCCGCTCGGCCCGCTGCGCACCAGCCCGCCGGTGGTGTCCGGCCCGCCGCGCGAGGTCAAGTCCGTCGACTCGGCCGGGGCCGGGCAGACCATGGAGGTGGTCCGGTACACCGAGGCGATGCTGGAGGCGCTGACCGCGGAACCGGCACCCGTGCTGCGCTCCGGCGGCGTCGGCGTCCGCGACCTGCGGCGGCTCGCCCGTGGCATCGGGCTGGACGAGCCGACCACCGCGCTGCTGTTCGAGGTGGCGTACGCGGCCGGGCTGACCGGCGAGATGGAGCTGACCGGCGCTGCCACCACCCGGTACGGCGGTGACCAGCAGATCCTGCCCACCGGCGGGTACGAGGTGTGGCGCGCGGTGTCGCTGGCCCAGCGCTGGGAGCAGCTCGCCCGCGCCTGGATGTCGATGCCCCGCCAGGCCGGCCTGATCGGGCAGCGCGACGACCGGGACCGGCCCATCTCGGTGCTCTCCGCCGAGGCGGAACGCGCCGGTGCGCCGGCCGCCCGTCGTGCGGTGCTCGCCGTGCTGGCCGACCTGACACCCGGCACCGCGCCGACGCCGGAGGAGGTGCTGGAACTGCTGGACTGGCGCGCGCCCCGGCGGGCCCGGGGACGGGAGACGGCGCACCGGGAGGTGCTCGCCGAGGCCGCCACGCTGGGCGTGACCGGGCTCGGCGCGCTCACCACGTACGGGCGGCTGCTGCTCGCCGAGCTGACCGAGGCCGACGAGCACGGTGACGACCCGCTCGGGTTGCGCTCCGACGCCGAGTCGGGCGACGCCTCGACGACGGTACGGGCGCTGGACGGGCTGCTGCCCGCCCCGGTCGACCACGTGCTGGTGCAGGCCGACCTGTCGGTGGTGGTGCCCGGCCCGCCCGACCCGGCGCTCGCCGCCGAACTGGACGTGGTGGCCGAGCACGAGTCGGCGGGCGGAGCCAGCGTGCACCGGGTCACCACGGGGAGCATCAGGCGGGCGCTCGACGCCGGCTACACCGCCGACGACCTGCACGCGCTGTTCCGCCGCCGCTCGCGTACCCCGGTGCCGCAGGGCCTCACCTATCTGGTCGACGACGTGGCCCGCAAGCACGGTGGCCTGCGCGTCGGGCCGGCCGGCGCGTACGTGCGCAGCGACGACGAGGCGCTGCTCACCGAGGTGCAGGCGGACCGGCGACTGGAACCGCTGGCGTTCCGCCGGCTCGCGCCCACGGTGCTGGTCACCCCGTACCAGGTCAACCGGATGCTCACCGCGTTGCGCGACGCCGGCTACGCCCCGGTGCCGGAGGACGCCGGTGGCGCGACGGTGCTGGCACGCCCGAAGACCCGGCGGGCGCCGGCGCGTACCGCGATCGGTCGTGCGGTCGACCCGCTCGCCACGCCGAAGCTGCCGATGCCCCGCCTGCTCGGCGTGGTCGAGCAGATCCGCCGGGGCGAGGCGGCGGCCCGGGCGGCCCGGCGGGCCCCGGCGGTGGTCCGCGGCGCCCCGGCGGCGGGCGGCCCCGCGCCCGTCTCCGGGCACGGCGACGCGCTGGCGGTGCTCCAGCAGGCGGTACGGGACAAGGCGCTGGTCTGGGTCGGCTACGTCGACGCGCACGGGGCGACCGCGTCCCGGCTGGTCCGGCCGGTGTCGATCGGCGCCGGCTACCTGCGCGCCGAGGACGACCGGACGGAGATGCTGCACACGTTCGCGCTGCACCGGATCACGGCGGCCGTGCTGGAGGAGTGAGCTACTCCCCGTTGCGGCGCAGCGTGCCGATCACCGACACGGCCAGCAGCAACGTGAACGCGGTACCGGCCGCCTCACCCACCGAGTCGACGAAACCCTGCTGCTGCACCAGCAGCCCGAACAGGAACCAGCCGAACACCCCCGCGGCGGCGGCCGCGTAGGCGAGCACGACCGCCGTGGGCACCTCCTGCTGCCGCGTCCGTTCGTCCTCGGGAAGCACGTCCTGGTCAACGGTCATGGCAGTCCCTCCCCGTCCCGGCATGGACCCGGCTTCCAGGGTTACACCAACCGGACCGCGCGGACAGGGGTTAAAACCCTGATCCGGGCGGTCCGGTCACGGGTAGGACGAGTTCCGGTGCGCTCAGGTGCCGGGGCGGCGGCCGATCACGACCACGCGGGTACCGACCGAACCCAGCTCCCACAGGCGTACCGCGTCGCGGTGCAGCAGGTTCACGCAGCCGTGCGACCCGATCGCGCCGTTGTGCAGGTAGGTGGTGGTCTCGTGGAAGCCGATCCCGCCGTTGAACTGCTGCCAGTACGGCAGCCACACCTCGTACGGGTTGGACCACTCGCGCGGGTTCTTCCGGCCCACCGAGTACGTGCCGGCCGGGGTGGCGTAGCCGGACATGCCGGTGCGGGTCACCGTCGGGCCCATCACCACCTTCCCGCCGCGCATCGCCCAGACCGTCTGCCGCGTCAGGTCGACGCAGAAGGTGAGCCGGGATCCGGCCCTGCACCGCGCGGTGTCGGTGGCGGCGAGCCGCTTCGCCACGTCGTACGTGGTGGGGCCCGCGCGACCGGAGGACGGGCTGATGCCGTACCGGATCTGGAACTTCTTGATCGCCGCGCAGTCGACGGCGGACTGCTCGCCGTCCACGGTCAGCGTCCCGAAGCCGCCCAGCCGGGTCAGGTACGTCTCCACGGCCCGCTGGTGCTCCCCCTGCGGGCACCCGGCGGACGCGCTCGGCTTCGGCTTGGGCTTCGTCGTCTTCGTCGCCTCCGGCGACCGGGAGGGTTTCGGCGAGGCCGTCCGGCTCGGCTGCGCCGACGGGGACGTGACCGGCTGTTCCGGCGTGGGCGACGCGCTCGCCCCCGATGCTCCCTCCGTCAGCCCGACCGGGCCGGGGGTGCTGCCCCCGGCGCCTTCCGCCTGCGGATCGAGCGCGCAGGCGCCGACACCGACCAGCACGACCACCGCCAGAGCGGCGGCCCGTGCGAGAAACCGGACACGCGGCATGGGCCCTCCCTGGACAGTCGTCCCGCTTGCTAGACGTGTGGGACGAGTATGACGTTGCCTGTCCAGCGAGACTTTTTTGCGGCGCCCTCCGGCGTGCAACACTGGATGGTCGGCCTGCGGCAGGTCAGCCGGGGTGTGGACGGGGTGCCGGGCGACCGGGTTCCGGGCGACGAGTTTCCGGGCAGCGGGTTCCGGGCGATGCGAGAGGACGCTGGCGTGAGCGGTGGACCACTGATCGTGCAGTCGGACAAGACGCTGCTGCTGGAGGTGGATCACCCCGACGCGCAGGCGTGCCGGATGGCGATCGCGCCCTTCGCCGAGCTGGAACGCTCCCCCGAGCACGTGCACACGTACCGGCTCACACCGCTGGGCCTGTGGAACGCCCGGGCCGCGGGCCACGACGCCGAGGGCGTGGTGGACTCGCTGATCAAGTACTCGCGCTACCCGGTGCCGCACGGGCTGCTCGTCGACGTGGCCGAGACCATGGACCGGTACGGCCGGCTCCAGCTCGCCAACGACCCGGTACACGGCCTGGTGCTGCGCGCGCTGGACCGGGTGGTCCTGATCGAGGTCGCCAAGAGCAAGAAGCTCGCCGGCATGCTCGGCGCCAGGATCGACGACGACACGATCGCGGTGCACCCGTCCGAGCGGGGGCGGCTCAAGCAGGCGCTGCTCAAGCTGGGCTGGCCGGCCGAGGACCTGGCCGGGTACGTGGACGGCGAGGCGCACCCGATCGAGCTGGCCGAGTCCGGCAAGGACGGCGGAAAACCGTGGACGCTGCGGTCGTACCAGCGGGAAGCCGTCGAGGCGTTCTGGGCCGGCGGCTCCGGCGTGGTGGTGCTGCCCTGCGGCGCCGGCAAGACCCTCGTCGGGGCGGCGGCGATGGCCGAGGCGAAGGCGACCACGCTGATCCTGGTCACCAACACGGTGGCGGGACGGCAGTGGAAGCGGGAGCTGATCGCCCGCACCTCGCTGACCGAGGAGGAGATCGGCGAGTACTCGGGCGAGCGCAAGGAGATCCGCCCGGTCACCATCGCCACGTACCAGGTGCTCACCTCGCGGCGCGGCGGCGCGTTCACCCACCTGGACCTGTTCGGCGCCCGCGACTGGGGCCTGGTCGTCTACGACGAGGTGCACCTGCTGCCCGCGCCGATCTTCCGCTTCACGGCGGACCTCCAGGCCCGCCGCCGGCTCGGCCTCACCGCGACTCTGGTACGCGAGGACGGCCGCGAGGGCGACGTGTTCAGCCTGATCGGCCCGAAGCGGTACGACGCCCCGTGGAGGGACATCGAGCAGCAGGGCTGGATCGCCCCGGCGGAGTGCACCGAGGTACGGGTGACGCTCACCGACGCCGAACGACTCGCGTACGCGACGGCGGAGGCGGAGGAGCGCTACCGGATGGCGGCCACCGCCCGCACCAAGCTGCCGGTGGTCCGCGCCCTGGTGGAGCGGCACCCGGACGAGCAGGTCCTCGTCATCGGCGGGTTCCTCGACCAGCTGCACCAGCTCGGGGAGTACCTGGACGCGCCGATCGTGCAGGGCTCCACCACGAACAAGGAACGCGAGCGGCTGTTCGACGCGTTCCGCTCCGGCTCGTTGCGGACTCTGGTGCTCTCGAAGGTCGGCAACTTCTCCATCGACCTGCCGGAGGCGGCTGTCGCGATCCAGGTGTCCGGCACGTTCGGCTCCCGGCAGGAGGAGGCGCAGCGGCTGGGCCGGGTGCTGCGCCCGAAGGCCGACGGCCGGCAGGCGCACTTCTACACGGTGGTCTCCCGGGACACCATCGACACCGAGTACGCCGCGCACCGGCAGCGGTTCCTGGCCGAGCAGGGGTACGCGTACACCATCGTGGACGCGGACGACGTGCTCGGGCCGTCGCTGCCCACAGTCGACTGAGCGACCGGTGGGCCGCCCCCTTCCGGGCGGCCCACCGTCACCACCGGGTCAGGAGTAGTTGACCAGGAAGTAGTAGCTCGTCGTGTCGGTCCACACGCCGTCGGCGGTCCGGCCGCGTACCCGCATGCTGTACGAGCCGGCCGAGGTCGGCGTGAAGGTCGCCGTGGCGACTCCGGCGGCGTTCGCGGCCACGGTCACCGGCTGCCCGTCCTCGACTGTGTACTCGAACTCGGTCACACCCGGGCTGCCCTGGGTGAAGGTGAACTCACCGGCCACACCCACACCGCCGGACCACCGATCGGCCGGGTAGGTGCCCGAGCTGACGAGCGGCGCCGTGCCGACCAGGAACGGGTAGTCGGTCTGCGGCGTGTAGTCGCCCGCGGCGGTACGCCCCCGGACCGAGATGAGGTTGGCGCCGTTGCGGTCCATGGTCACCGTGATGTCCGTGGCCAACGCATCGGGCTTCTTCGGCACGCTCTGCCAGGCGCCGCCGTTGAGCTGGTACTCGAAGGTCGTCACCTCGCTGATCTCGGTGTAGACCCCGAACGTGCCGACCGACCCGATCCCGCCACGCGGGCTGTACTCGTCGTACGCGCTGCTCACGTTCACCCGGGCGTCGCGGACCCGGAAGTAGTACCGGCGTTCCGGGCTGACCGTGCCGTCGGCCGTCCGGCTGGTGACAGTCAGCAGCGTGTAGCCGGAGTGCGTCGGCGTGATCTCGACGGTGGCCCGGCCGTCCGCGCCGGCGGCCACCACCTGCTCCTCGCCGGTGTACTCCAGCACGTAGCGGTACTCGGTCACGCCGGAGCGGCCCGGGTTGAAGGTGAACCGGCCCGTCTGCCCGGGCTGGCCGCCCTCACCGTTCTCCGGGTAGTCCTCGGACGTCACCACCGGCGCGTCGCTGACCTCGAACGTGTACGTCCGGGTCGGGGAGAAGGAGCCGTCCTGGAACCGGGTACGCACCGTCAGGGTGTTGCTGCCGGAACGGTCCGGGGTGAGCGTCACCCGCGCCCAGCTGTAGTCCGGGTCGACGACCTGCTCCGGCCCGTCGTTCAGGCGGTAGAGGTAGGCGTCGACGTCGGGCATGCCGGTGTCGAAGTTGAACTCACCGGGGATGCCCACGCCGCCCCAGGCGCCGTTCTCGTAGTAGGTGCTGGAGGAGACGTACGGCTTGGTGTCGATGACGTTGAACTGCCGCTCCTGCGTCTCCGAGACAGTGCCGTCGGCGCTGATGCTCCGGACGTTCAGCACGTGCCAGCCACCCTCGGTGGGCGTCCAGCGCAGCACCGCCGTGCCGTCCGCGGCCGCGTCGATGCGCAGCAGATCGCCGCCACCGAAGGTGTACTCGTATGCCACCACACCGGTCCGGCCGGGCCGGAACGTGACGGTGCCGGGACGGTCCACCACCCCGTCGTGCTCGGGGAAGTCGAAGTCGTCCGACTCCACGGTCGGGAGGTCGCGGACCGATACGTTCTCGGTGTACCCGCCGACGAGTTCGCTCCCGGCGTAGCTGCGGACCTCGACCTTGACGAGGCCTCCCTCGGCGAACGTCACCGGGATCTCGGTCGGGCCGTCGGGGTTCACCGGCACCCGGGCCTCGGCGCCGTCGCCGATGCGGTACCCGAACTCGGTGACCCCCTCGACGTTCGTGGAGACGGCCAGCTTGCTGGGCAGCCCGATGCCGGCCATCGTCACCTCGACCTGCGGCGCGGTCGACTTCACCCGGAACTCGTAGTGGACCGTCTCGGACGAGTTGGACGCGCTGTCCACGCTGCGCACGCTCAGCGAGTCGGAGAACGAGGTCGGGGTGTATTCGAGCGTCACGTCGGCGCCGGGCGACGGCGCGGGGATGTAGTGGTAGGCGTCGCCGAAGCGGCCCCAGTAGTAGCCGACCACGTCCGGCGAGCCGTTGGCCTTGAACGTGAACGTCCCCGGCACCCCCGACCCGCCGTGCGGCAGGCCGTCGTTCGGGTACTTCTCCGAGGTCACCACGGGGGCGGCGGGTCGCTGCGCGTCCACCTTGACGTAGCACGGCTCGGCCCACGGCGAGAAGTCGTGATCGTCGTAGGCGCGGGCGGTCCAGGCCACCACGGTCCCGTGCGGGTACTGCGACATGTCCCAGTCGAGCTTCGAGAGGGCACCGCCGTAGCTGTATCCGAACTGCTCGGCGCGCTGGTCCTCGTGGCCGACCGGCCATGCCGCGAACTGCCCCCGGTAGGTGGAGTCGTTGCTGTCCGCGTCCGCACCCTTGACCATCAGGCCGTGGTTGCGCGGCCCCACCGGCTGCGGATTCGTCTTGGTCCCGCAGGCCCAGGCCGGGAAGTCGATCCCGATCTGCTCGACCGTCGGCGCGTGGTTCGCCTCACTGTTGATCACCGGGAACGGACGGAGCTTACGACCGTGGGAGAGCTTGCCCTCGGAGCCGTGCGGCAGCCGGATCTCGACGGTGAGCGTCTGCTTGCCCTGATCCGCGAGCTTCTGGAGGGCGGGCATGATGTCCCACGCCAGATAGCCGGGGCAGGTCGCCTCCCCGCCGGCCTGGACCGTGCCGAGCAGCTCGCGACGGCGCGGGCTCGACGCCCAGCTCGTGGTCGCGGTGATCGGGTCGGTACGCCACAGCTCCACCGGCTGGGTGATCGAGCAGTCCGTCGCGGAGCGCTCCGCGACGACCAGGTCCGCCTTGTGGATGACGGTCCCGCGGAAGCGCGAGACGTCGAAGGTGAAGTAGGACCGGGACTTGTGCTTCGTGCCGGTCGCGTCCGTCCAGGCGCCGACCGGAGCGTCCCCGTCCGTGTTGACGAACGACTTCCTCGGCTGTTGCGAATCCGTGTAGGCCCAGCCGGACTTGCTGGTGGTCCGGTGCTCGTAGGCCTGCGCCGGAGCGGTACCGACGCTGATCAGGCCGGCACCGAGCACTATGCCCAGTGTCGCGGCGAGCATTCTTCGTGCGCGCACGACGATGCCCCTTCCCCCGTAGGACAACGGCGTGCATCGCCGTCGAGTCGCATGAGGGTATCGAAGGGGGACGACAGAGGCGTACGCCGATTCGGGTGGCCTGAGCCGACCGGGCGGACCGCATCGGCGCGGCCCGCCCGGTCCGGCGGTCAGCCCTTGCCGCCGGCGCGGAACGCGACCCAGGCGTCGCTCATCCGGTCGGCCTGGCCCGGGGTGAACATGTTCATGCAGGAGTCCTGCGTGTAGTCCATGAAGTTGTGGATCGGGTCCAGGCCCGGCGCGGTGCAGGTGTCCGCCCCGATCGGGCAGTTGAACTGCGGCGCCGCCTCACGCGGCGTGTCGGCCACGAAGTCGCCGGACGCGGAGCAGCCGTGCGCGAACGTGTGCTCCAGCATCAGCCAGTGCCCCACCTCGTGCGTGAGCGTGTCGCCGAGCGCGTACTTGCCGGCCGTACCGCCCGGCATCGACTCGTCGAGCATCACCACGCCGTCGATGTAGTCGCGGCCGTTGTTGTAGCCCTTCGGGAAGTACGCCCAGCCGAGCAGCCCGTCACCGATGTTCGCCGCGTAGACGTTCAGCGTGCGCGAGTCGCCGGTGTAGAGCGCCTTCTTCATGTCCCGCTCGTTCTTGCCCGGCACGACCGTGTACCAGGCGCTGTTGACGGTCCAGGTGGTGTCCACGAGCGAGAACCGGAACGGCGTGTCCGACGCGTCGGCGGCGGTACGACCCGCGAACGAGTCGTTCAGCACCGTCATCTGGGCCGAGATAAGCGTGTTCCAGCGGGCCTTCTCGGCCGCGCTCAGCTCGTGGTCCGAGATCATGTGGAAGATCGTCGGCACGGTGACGCTGCCGTTCGCCAGACGTGGTGAGTCCTTGATGACGCCGTACGCCTTGGCCTCGTTCGTCGAGTAGAGCTCGGGCTCCTTGGCGGTGGCGCCCTCGCGTACCCGGGCGGCGCTGTGCGTGTCGGCGCCGGGCTCGCACTCGGCGGCGGCGGGAGAGGCGGTCACGGGTGCGGCCGTGGCCGCAACGGGGGCTCCGCCCGCGGTCAGGAAGGTGGCTGCGGCAGCGACGAGCACTGCCAGGTGGATCGTCGGTTTCCTGTGCATCGTTGCACCTTTCGAGAGGCATGAAAGGAGTACCGACGCGGGGTTGTCAAAGTTGCGGGTCGATGACGTCGTCGTCCCGCCATAAGACCACGTCACCGTGCATCCGCAACACCCCCCGGCGAGGGAGGCTCACCCTGGGGCGGGTCAGGCGGCGCTCAGCTTCCGCAGCACGTACTGGTTGAGGCTCATGCCCTCCTCGGCGGCATGGATGGCCAGCTCGCGGTGCAGGCTCTCGCCGACCCGAAGGTTGAACTTGCCCGAGTAGCTTCGCTCGGACAGCGGCTCCGGGATCTGCTCGCCCTCTTCCGCCATGTCAGCGATCACCTCGCGCAACATGTTCTGGAGACCGTGAAGTGCCTCGATCTGCGTGCGGGCCAGCCACGAGAGAGACGGGAACTCGGCACAGGTGGCGACGAACTCCTGGTCGTCGACGGACCACGTGACGCGGTACGTGTAGTGCGAGATCTCGGGGCGGGACTCGGACATCACATGGCCTCCTTCTTGTTGATCGCCTTGAGCACCTGCCGTACCTGATACGCCTTGGCCTTGCCCTTGTCGTCCTGGATGTTGACGCGCGGGTCTCCCGCCCACGGCATCTTGAACACCGCGTGCGAAGTGCCGGCCTGCCGTGGTTTACCGAAGTGGTGTTCGCAGACCCGATAAAGATCGTTGTATGCGACGTTCTGCTGGCTCCTGCGCATCGCTTCGACGAGGCTGGCTATGGACGGCACAAGGTGATGGTACCGCAAGTAGTACCATCAACGGGTCGTTGACGTCACGGCGTCGGCGATGGCGCGCGCCACGCACTCGTAGTCGCGCACCAGCGGTCCGACCAGCTTGGGGTCCGGCTCGAACGCGGCGACCAGTCCGCGTACCAGATCTCTCAGCCGGTCGTCCGGGCCGAGCCGCCGCCCCCGGTGCCGGCGGGCGACGCTGCGCCAGCGGCGCAGACCGACGTCGGCGAGCCGTTCGTGGAGCTCGGGCGCGGGCACCGGACAGCCGTTCGCCCACAGGTCGGCGAGGGCCCGCAGAATCGCCTCCCGCGTCGGGTCAGCCATGCAGATAGCGGGCGCGGCGGCCGAAGTCGGTGAAGCCGAGCCGCCGGTACAGGCCGGCGGCCGGGTTGTCGTCGTTGACGCAGAGCCACGCGGCGTCCGCGCCCGCGTCGGCGAGGCCGCGCAGCACGCGCGCCACCAGGTACGCGCCGACCCGTCGCCCGCGCCAGCCGGGCACCACGCCGACCTGGTCGATCCAGTTGTCGAGCACGGTGACGAAGCCGGCCGCCGCGCCGTCCGGGCCGCGTGCGAGCAGCGTCAACTCCGGCCGGAAGTCCTCGTCGTCGCGCAGGTCGCCCAGCCACTCGTCGGCCTCCGGCTCGACGAATCCGGGCCGGTCGGCGAACGACGCGCGGTAGGTGGTGAACAGCTCCGCCCCCGGCGTCGCGGGCTCCGCCGTCACGCCGTCCGGCGCGGCGACCTCGGGCAGCACGTCGAGGTCGTGCCGCAGCACCCACTCCAGGAACGTCCGCGTGTACCCGCGCGCCGCGAACAACTCCTCCCCGCCCGCGGTCCACGTCTCCGTGGTGACCAGCAGGCCCGCGTCGCCCGCCTGCTTCTCCGCCCGGTCCAGCAGCGCGCCGCCGAGCCCACGCCCGCGCCACGCCGGGTGCACCAGGCCGGTGGCGGTGACGGGCGTCCGCCCGGTGCCGACCCCGACGGCCGCGACCAGGTCGCCGCCGGACCAGGCGCCGTGGGTACGCGTCTGCAACAGCCGCGCCCGCGCCAACGGGGTACGCCCGAACAGCGGCAGCCCGCCGTCAGTGGCAAGGCACGCCTGCGCCAGGGCGATCAGGGCGGGCAGGTCGTCCTCGCCGAACTCCCGCCAGAACAGCCCGTCCACGGTCCACCCCTGTCGCCTGTCGCCGCCGCGCCCGACCGCCACGGTCCGGCCCTCCGGCAGTAGGCCCCATCCCCTCCCCGGTGGTCAACCCGATTCCCCGCCCGCCCCCGCAGCCGTACGGGCTCGGTGCCACCGCCGGCGGAGAACGGGCCGAGGCCGAGGGCCGAGTGGGCGCTCAGGGCAGGTCGAGGACGGCCCGGGCGAAGTCCCGGGGCGCCTCCTGGGGCAGGTTGTGGCCGATACCGCCGGTCACGGTCCGGTGCTCGTACCTGCCGGTGAACCGTCCCGCGTAGACGGACGGGTCGAGGTGGGGCGCGCCGTTGGCGTCACCTTCGAGCGTGATCGTGGGTACCGAGATGCCGGGGTCGGCGGCCAGCCGTCGTTCCCACTCGTCGTACCGCGCCTCGCCCTCGGCGAGCCCGAGCCGCCAGCGATAGTTGTGGATCACCACGTCGACGTGGTCCGGGTTGTCGAACGCCGATGCGCTCCGGTCGAACGTCGCGTCGTCGAAGCGCCACTGCGGCGAGGCGGTACGCCAGATCAGCTTGGCGAAGTCGCGCCGGTTCCGGTCGTACCCGTCGCGCCCCCGGTCGGTGGCGAAGTAGAACTGGTACCACCAGGACAGCTCGGCCGCCGGCGGCAGCGGTGCTCGGCCCGCCTCCTGCCCGGCGATCAGGTACCCGCTCACCGAGACCAGCCCCGTGCAGCGGTCGGGAAGCAGCGCGGCGATCACGTCGGCGGTACGCGCCCCCCAGTCGAACCCGGCGAGCGTGGCCCGTTCCACGCCGAGCGCGTCCATCAGGGCCACCGTGTCCCCGGCCAGGGCGGCGGGCTGGCCGTTGCGCAGGGTGTCGTCCGAGCGGAGCCGGGTGGCACCGAACCCCCGAAGGTAGGGCACGACGACTCGCCGGCCCGCGCCCGTCAGCAGCGGCACCACTTCGGCGAAGCTGTGGATGTCGTAGGGCCACCCGTGCAGCAGCACCACCACCGGCCCGTCTTGCGGCCCCGAGTCCAGGTATCCGACGCTCACGTCCCCCGCGTCGACCCGGCGCAGCTCTCCCAGCCCTTCCGTCATCCGCTCCGGATCCCCACCCCGCCGTTGATCATGCAGGTACTGACCGGCGGAAGCCGCAAACCCGCCGCACGAGGGGCCCGAACCGCAAGATCGGCGAGATGGAGGGTCAGGGAATGGGACGAGGGTTGGCGTGGATCAGGACCGTGGCGCCCGCGGAGAGGGGGGCCAGCAGCCACCTCAAGGGCTGCTCCTCCTCGGTCGGATCCACCACGAGGCGGTCGCCGGGGCGCAGGTCCTTCTGGGTGGCGATCTCGGCGGCCAGGCGGCGCCACGCGCCGAAGCTGGTGCCGTCGGGCGTGGCCGGGCCAGCCGGATCGACGGCGACGTAGTCCGGCGGGTCGGTGGGGTGCCGCAGCACCTCGGCCGACCAGTCCAGCCAGCCCGGTGGCACCTCGGCCAACTGCCCCGGCCCGGTGCCCACCAGGTACCGGTGCGTCCCCTCGGGCACGTCCTCCAGCCAGTCGTCGAGGCGTTCCGGGGTCACGAACACCGCGTCGTACGGCCGGTCCGCGCCGGGTTCGAGGACCGGCAGCCCGGCCAGCGCACGGGGACGGAATGACACCGTGAGCCCGATCGACCAGGCCCCGATGAGGACGGCTGCGGTACGCCAGTGCGGCGGCAGCAGCACCGCCACCCGGTCGCCGGGGCGTAGTCCGCATCCGTCGCGCAGCAGCCCGGCGCTGCGGGCCGCCCACTGACCCAGCTGCGGCCCGGTCAGCTCGGTGCGCTCGCCCGTGGCGTCGTCGAGGTAGGTCAGCATCGGCTCGTCGGACGCGACGGTGGCGGGTGTGCGGGTGGCCATCGGACTCCTCCCTGACGGTCAGCTCACCCTAGCCGGGTGAACCGGTCGACCAGGAGAGCCAGCCGCCGCGCGTGTTCGTCGCGCCGCAGACGGCCGCCGCGCATCAGCGTGACCTGGCCGTGCAGCCCGCTCCAGAACGTCTCGGTGAACGTCTCGAGGTCGTCGTCGCCGGCGAACGGGCGCAGCGTCTCGGCCAGTTCGGCGAAGGCCCGGACCAGCTCGACGGGCGTGTCCTGGCTGGCGAAGGAGAGGGCGACGGGGAGGGTGAAGATCGCGTCGTAGAGCGCGGGCCGGCGTTCGGCGAACGCGGCGTACGCCGTGGCGATGGCGGCCACCGCGGCCCGCGGGTCGGTGGCGGCGGCCCGGGCGGCGGCGAGTTCGACTGCCAGTTCGGCGGCTCCCGGGCGACCGCCTTCGGCATCCACTTCGCCACCGCGGTGGCCGTCCTCCTCGACGCCGCCCTGCTGTTCGCGCTCTAGCCGGGCCCACGGGCCCGCCACCGTCGACTTTGGTCGCGGGCCCGGTCGCCCGACGGCCGTATCGACGGGCCGGATGGCTGCGGGACGGTGCGGGCATGACGACCGAACCCCCGCGCCGGCGGCTGGTGCCGGCGATCGCGCTGCTGCTGCTCGCCCCGTGGACCGCCGAGTGCTCCTGGGGCGGCTTCACCCTCACCGGCATGCCGTTCGTGGTGCTGGTGCTCGCCCCGATGTACGGCGGAGCCGCGCTGCTGATCCGCGAGACGGCCCGGCGGCTCGGGCTCGGCTGGCCGGGGATCGCGCTGCTCGCCGCCGCGTTCGGCGTGATCCAGGCCGGCCTGGTCGACCAGTCGCTGTTCAACCCCGGGTTCCTCGACGACACCGAGTTCGCCGGCACCCGGGCCGCGGCGGAGGCCACGCTGGTGCCCGGCCTCGGGTTCAGCGCGCGGCAGGCGGTCGACTACGTGGGCAACCACGTGGTGCTGACCATCTGCGCGCCGATCGCGCTCGTCGAGTCGTACCTCGGTGCGGGCCGCCGGGCGCGGCCCTGGCTGGGCCGGCCGGGGCTGACCACGGCGGCGCTGCTCTGGCTCGGCGGCAGCCTGCTGGTGTTCGCCGACGACGGTGGCCGCAAGAACTTCCTGGCCTCGCCGGTCCAGTTGACGGTCGCCGTCGGCGTGGCGCTGGCCCTCATCACCGCCGCCCTGCTCCGCCGCCGGCTCGCCGGGCCACCGCCCGACGCACCGACGCCCGCCGGCCGACCGCACACCGAAGCCGGCCCGCCCCGGCCGCTCTGGCCCGCGCTGGTCGTGGCGGTGGCGTACGTGGGTTCGACCATCGCCCCGGGCTGGCCGGGAGTGGTGCTCGCCCTCACGCTCGCCGGGATCGCCGCCGCCCTGCTGACGCGCTGGTCCCGGCGGCCCGGCTGGGGACAGCGGCACGTGCTCGCCACCGCAGCGGCCGGCCTGGTCGTCGCGGCGGCGCTCGCGTACACCGTGCCGACCTATGCCCCGGCGAGCCCGGCGGCGGCGCTGGTGGGTGACGTGGCGATCAGCGTGATCGTGCTGCTGCTGGTGGGTGGCGCGTGGTGGCGGATCACGGCAGCTCGGGACCGCCGTCGAGCAGCGGCGCCAGCAGGTCGCCCTGCTTCTCCACCCGCTTGAGCACCTCACCGGCGGTGTACGGCCGCGTCGACGGCCGCTTCCCCGCCGCCCCGGCCTCCACCTCGTCCCAGGTCAGCGGTGTGGACACCGCGGGCACCGGCTGGGCCCGCAGCGAGTACGGCGCCACTGTCGTCTTCGCCGCGTTGTTCTGGCTCCAGTCGATGAAGACCTTGCCGGGGCGCAGGTTCTTCGCCATCTTCGACACGATCAGCTTCGGGTGTGCCTGCTCCAACTCCTGCGCGATCCGCTTGGCATAGTCGGAGACGGAATCGGCGTCCTGCGTGCCGGCGATCGGGCAGCAGAGCTGCATGCCCTTCTTCCCCGACGTCTTCGGATACGCCTCGACGCCGTCGGAAGCCAGCCGGTCGCGCATCAGCAGCGCCACCTGGCAGCACTGCTTGAGCGCGGCCGGGGCGCCCGGATCCAGGTCGACGACCATCATGTCCGGGTGCGCACCGATCTTCCACTGCGGAGTGTGCAGCTCCAGCGCGGCGAGATTCGCCAGCCACACCAGCGTGGGCAGCTCGTCGCAGACCACGTAGTCGATGGTCTCCCGCCCCTTCGTCGACCCGGGGGCGGGCAGGTTCTCGGTGCGTACCCAACCGGGGGTCGCGGCGGGTGCGTTCTTCTCGAAGAACGAGCCGCCGTCGACGCCGTTGGGGAACCGGATCCGGGTCAGCGCGCGGTCGCTCAGGTGCGGCAGCAGCACCGGGGCGATCCGGGTGTAGTAGTCGATCACCTCGCCCTTGGTGAAGCCGGCCTTCGGGAACAGCACCTTGTCCAGGTTGGACAGCTCCAGCGAGCGCCCCTCGACCTCGACCTTGAGCCGGTCAGACGGCATCGTCGACCTCCTCGGGCGGCTTGTCCGGGCGCAGGCGCAGGATGCGCGGGAAGCGCAGCCGGCCGTCCGGCGTGCGCTGGCCGTACTTGACCTCCACCACGATCCGGGGAGTTACCCAGATCGCGCCCCGGGCATCCTCGCGCGGCACGCCGGCGGCGAACGGCGAGTCGGTGGCGCGCAGCGGTTCCAGCTCGCGCAGCAGTTCCCGTTCGATGGCCGCGCCGATCCCGCCGCCGACCCGCCCCCGGTAGACCAGCCGCCCGTCCGGGCCGGGCACGCCCACGAGCAGGCCACCGACGCGCCGCGCGCCGGGCCGCCAGCCACCGACCACGAAGTCGGCGGTGACCTCCAGCTTGACCTTCACCCAGTCCGGCGAGCGCACGCCGGGCCGGTAGAGCGAGTCGACCCGCTTGGCCATCACCCCCTCCAGCCCGTGCTCGCCGGCCGCCGCGTAGGTGGCCGGGCCGTCGCCGAAGACCGGCGGCACCGCCCACCGGGCGGCGCCGAGCCCGAGCGACTCCAGCGCCGCCCGCCGCTCCCGCCAGGGCCGGGAGGTCAGGTCGACGCCGTCGAGCCGCAACAGGTCGAAGATCATGTACGTGACGGGTACGGTCGCCGCCAGCCGCGCCGCCTTGGCCGGGTTGCGGACGTGCATCCGCTCGGCGAGCGCGGTGAACGAGGGCTGCCCGTCGGTGAAGAGGACCACCTCGCCGTCGAGCAGCGCGTCACCTACCTGCTCGGCCAGGTTGAGCAGTTCCGGGTACGCGGTGGTGATCTCCACGCCGGAGCGGGCGTAGAAGTGCCTGTCGCCGCGGGAGATGTCGGCGAGAGCGCGGACGCCGTCCCACTTGAACTCGTACGACCAGGCGGCGCCGGCCGGGAGCTGCCCGGTCGTCGCGAGCATCGGCTTCAACGGCGCGCCGGGCACCTCCTGACTGTAGTTGCGTAGCGAAGCGCGTGCGTCCCGTTCGATCGTTTGCGATTCTGGTGGTCAACCGGGGAGAGGAGCGCGGGTATGCGGGCGATCTGGAAAGGAGCGGTGTCGTTCGGCCTGGTGTCGATCGGGGTGAAGGTCTACTCGGCCACCGAGGAGAAGGACATCCGTTTCCACCAGGTGCACCGTGAGGACGGCGGCCGGATCCGCTACAAGCGCACCTGCTCGGTCTGCGGCGAGGAGGTCACCTACGACGACATCGCCAAGGGGTACGACATCGGCGGCGGCGAGATGGTGATCCTCACCGACTCCGACTTCGCCGACCTGCCGTTGAGCACGTCGCACGCGATCGACGTGCTGGAGTTCGTACCGGCCGAGCAGGTCGATCCGATCCTCTACAACAAGGCGTACTTCCTGGAGCCGGAGGGCTCGGCGACGAAGCCGTACGTGCTGCTGCGCGACGCGCTGTCCGACTCGGAGCGCGTGGCGATCGTCAAGGTGGCGCTGCGCCAGCGGGAGCAGCTCGCCACGCTGCGGGTCCGCGAGGGCGTGCTGCTCCTCAACACCATGCTGTGGCCGGACGAGATCCGCCGGCCCGACTTCGGTTTCCTGGACGAGGACCTGAAGGTACGCCCGCCGGAACTGGCGATGGCCAGCTCACTCATCGACTCGATGGCCGGTGAGTTCGAGCCGGACGCGTTCACCGACGACTACCGGGCCGCGTTGCAGGAGGTCATCGACGCGAAGGTCGAGGGCCGCGAGGTGGTGCAGCCGGAGGAGGAAGAGGCGGCGCCGGCCGCCGCCGTCGACCTGATGGCCGCGCTGAAGGCGTCGGTGGAGCGGGCCCGGGCGGCCCGGGGCGAGGCGCCGTCGGGCGGCGGGGCCGAGCCGACGCCGATCTCGTCGGCGCGCTCCGCGAAGAAGGCCGCGAAGAAGGCGCCGGCGAAGAAGGCCGAACCGGCGAAGAAGACCACTGCCAAGAAGGCGCCCGCGAAGAAGACGGCGGCGAAGAAGGCCGAACCGGCGAAGAAGACGGCCGCCAAGAAGGCGCCCGCGAAGAAGAAGACCGCGTGACGCGTACGGCGATCGCCCCGCCCCCGGTGGCGGGCGGGGCTCCCGCCGTTCAGCCGCGGCCGAGCTTCTCGGTCGGGGTGATGCGCACGATGACGCGCTCCTCGCCGGGGCGGCGCCAGGGGTAGGTGTCCTGGCCGAGGTACTTCTTCGCCATCCGGTCGATGTGCTCGTCGGCACCCTCGGTGACGAACTCGACGGTGCCCTTGATCCAGAGCGTGCGGAAGTCGTCGGCCTTGTCCGCGACCGACACCGCGACCACCGGGTTACGGGACATGTTCAGGTACTTCTGCCGGCCCTTGGCCGTGTTGAACACGATGTGCTCGCCGTCGGTGTCGACCCAGACCGGGGTGACGTGCGGGGTGCCGTCGGCCTCGATCGTCGCCACGTGCGCGAGCTGCGGCTCGCCGAGCAGGGTCAGGTCTTCTTCGCTGAGGATCGCCATGGTCGGAACGTACCCCGTGCGGTGCCCCCGTATCGGGCATCGTGTCCGGATCGTGGCGGCCGTATGGGCACGCTGGGGCTCCGGGCGGGTACCGTGTGCGCTGGCCTCGGCGGCGGCCCGCCGGGGGCGCACCCACCCACCCTGCAGGGAGTCGACGTGAGCGAGCGTGTGGAGAACCGGTCGGCGGGCCAGGCCCCGGCCACCAAGGCACAGCGGCGGCTGGCCGCCCAGCTGGCCGAGAAGAAGGCAGCCGAGGCGCGTCGCCGCCGGCAGTCGATCCTCGGCGCGGCGGTCGGCGTGCTCGCGGTGGTGGCCCTGGTCGGCGGTCTGGTCTGGCTGAACAGCGGGGACGACGACAAGACGTCCACCGCCGGCTCCTCGGCCAGCCCCACCGCGCCGGCCGAGCCCTCGGCGCCCGCCCAGGAGCTGCCCGCCGGTTTCGACCCGGCGCTGAAGACCAAGCCGACAGTGCAGGCTGGCACCGGCGAGCTGACGAAGCTCACCGTCACCACCCTGGTCAAGGGCACCGGCCCGGCGGTGAAGGCAGGGCAGAACATCACCACGAACTACGTGGGCGTGTTCTACAAGGACGGCAAGCAGTTCGACGCGTCCTGGGACAGCGGCCAGCCGGCCACCTTCCAGATCGGTGTGGGCCAGGTCATCAAGGGCTGGGACCAGGGCCTGGTCGGCGTGCCGGTGGGCAGCCGGGTCCAGCTGGACCTCCCGGCCGAGCTGGCGTACGGCAACGACGCCGCCGGCGGCCGTCCGGCCGGCCCGCTGCGCTTCGTCGTCGACGTGCTGGCTGCGCAGTAGATCACTCCGGGCTTCCGCCCGGTCACCCAGCGGCAGTAGGTTCATGGTCACCACGGGCGGCACGTCCGTCCGTGGTGATCTGCCCACCGACGCGGAGGTGCACGTGGCGGCGCTGGACGAGGCCGGGGTGACCCGGCAGATGTGGACGCTCTACGAGCCGGTCCACGCGGTGACCTACTTCCACCCCCGGGCCCGGGCCGCGTTCGAGGCGGTCGGGCTGCGGGGCTACTGGCGCGGCTACTTCGCCGGCCGGGCCGCGCCGCTCGGGGCGGTGGACGCGCCGGCGGTGACTGCGGCGTTCTTCAGCTTCGCGCCGGCCATGGTGGCCCGCGCGCTGCCGTCGGTGTGGCGACTGGCCAGCCCGGAGGAGGCGCTGCGGGCCCGGCTCACCGGTGGCGTGCAGGCGCTCGCCGAGTTCACCTACGAGCTGCCCGAATCGCACCTGGTCGAGGCCGCCGACCTGCTGGAGGAGGCGGCCGGGCGGGTGGACACGGCCGGGCGGGTGCTCGGCGCGGTGAACGCCGCCCTGCCCCGGGGCGAGTACCCGCTGGCCCGGCTCTGGCAGGCCGCCGCGACGCTGCGCGAGCACCGGGGCGACGGGCACGTGGCGGCGCTGGTGACCACGGGCCTGGAACCGGTCGAGGTGGTGGCTTGGCGGTGCCGGGTCGACCAGTCGCGCGAGTTCCACCAGCCGGCCCGGGGCTGGACCGACGAGCAGTGGACCGACGCCGAGCAGCGCCTGGTGGACAAGGGCTGGCTGACCGACGACCTGGACCCCACGCCGTACGCCACGGAGACGTTCCGCGTGGTCGAGGAGGCCACCGACCGGGCCGCGTCGGGCCCGTGGCGGGCGCTGGGCGCGGAGCGTACCGCCCGGCTGCGGGAGCTGCTGGAACCGATCGCGACGCGCTGCCGCACGATCATCCCGGCCAAGGCCCCGATCGGCCTGCCGGCGCAGCGTTCGGCGAAGGCGGCGCAGCCGCACTGAACCGGGCCGCCGGCTGGGGCAGGATGACGGCATGGTGGACGCGGTGCTCTTCGACCTGGACGGCGTGCTCGTGGACTCCGAGCCGGTGTGGGAGGAGGTCCGGCGGGCGTACGTGGCCGAGCACGGCGGCGTCTGGCAGCCGGACACGCAGCGCCGGCTGATGGGCATGAGCACCGGCGAGTGGGCCGCCTACCTGAGCGGTGAGCTGGGCGTCGACAGGTCGGCCGAGCAGGTCGCCACCGAGGTGGTGACCGAGATGGCCCGGCGGTACGCGCAGCGCGTACCGCTGATCGACGGCGCCGACGCGGTCGTGCGCCGCATCGCCGCGCGGTGGCCGCTGGGGCTGGCCAGTTCCTCTCCCACCCGGCTGATCGCGGCGGCGCTGGACGCGACGGGCCTGGCTGGCGCGTTCGGCGCGACGCTGTCGACCGAGGAGACCGCCCGGGGCAAGCCCGCCCCCGACGTGTGGCTCGCCGTGGCGCAGCGGCTGGGCGTCGACCCGGCGCGGTGCGTGGCGGTGGAGGACTCGTCGAACGGGGTCCGCTCGGCGGCCGCCGCCGGGTGCCGCGTGGTGGCGGTGCCGCACGCGTCGTACCCGCTCGACCCGGACGCCGAGGCGCTCGCGGCCGTGCTGCTCCCGTCCATCGGCGCGCTCACGCCCGCTGTGGTCGAGGGGTGTTAACAAGGGGCCCTTCCTCTACCTGAGGCGTTAACAGGGGGCCCTTCCTTGAATGATCGGCGGGCGGCGGGGTAGCGCAGGTGGGAAGGGGAGGGCGGATGAAGGCGATCGTGTACGAGCGCAGCGGGGACGCCTCGGTGCTCCAGGTGGTGGAGCGGCCGGTGCCGGAACCCGGGCCGGGCGAGGTGCTGGTCCGGATGGCCGTGTCGGGGGTGAACCCGACCGACTGGAAGGCCCGCCAGACGTGGCCGCTGCCGGCCGGCTGGCAGATCCCGCACCAGGACGGCGCGGGGGTGGTCGAGGCGGTCGGCGAGGGCGTGGACCGGACGCTGATCGGTGAGCGGGTCTGGGTGTGGGAGGCGGCGTGGCAGCGCCCGTGGGGCACCGCCGCCGAGTACACGCTGGTGCCGGTCCGGCACGCGGTGCCGCTCGGTCCGGCCTCGTTCGACCTGGGGGCGGCGCTGGGCATCCCGTTCATGACCGCGCACCGCTGCCTGACCGCCGGTGAGTTCATGCCGGACAAGTTGCACGCGGGTGCGTTGAGCGACCACGTGGTGCTGGTGCAGGGCGGTGCGGGCGCGGTGGGCAACGCGGCGATCCAGCTCGCCCGCTGGGCCGACGCGTGCGTGATCACCACGGTGAGCAGCCCGGAGAAGGCGCAGCTCGCGGCGGCGGCCGGCGCCAGCTTCGTGATCAACTATCGCGAGCAGGACGTGGTCGAGGAGGTCCGCAAGGTCGCGCCCGACGGGGTGCACACGATCGTCGAGGTGTCCGCCGCCCGTAACGCCGCCGCCGACGTCCGGATGCTGCGTACCGGCGGGGCGGTCTGCGTGTACGCCGACGACGGCGGCGACGAGGTGACGTTGCCGATCCGGCCGCTGATGGGCCCGAACGCGCGCTGGCAGTTCGTGCTGATCTACACCGCGCCGAAGGTGGCGAAGGCGCAGGCGGTCACGGACATCGCGGCGGCGGTGGCGCAGGGCGCGATCCGGGTCGGCGAGGAGGCGGGCCTGCCGCTGCACCGGTATCCGCTGGCGGAGGCCGCAGCCGCGCAGCAGGCGGTGCAGGACAGCGTGGTGGGCAAGGTGCTGGTGAGCACGGCCGACGAGTAGGTGACCGGATTTCCCCGACAGCCGGACAGACGCGAACAAGTTTCGCAACAATGACGGTGCGGGTCACTCCGTAACGGACGGGCGGCCCCGGCGCGGTGCGAACGCCGGGGCCGCCCTCTGGGAGGAATGTCCGTTGGGAACGCGTCCTACCCGTGTAGGCGACGGTACGCCGCGAAACGTTACGACGCGGTCAGTTCCCGCACGTCGAGGCCGCCGTCGGCGTACCGCGAGCGCACCACCTTCTTGTCGAACTTGCCGACGCTGGTCTTCGGCAGCGCGTCGATGAACGCCCACCGCTCCGGCAGCTGCCAGCGGGCCACCGAGCCGGCGAGGAAGTCCCGCAGCTCCTCCGCCGTCACCGAGGCGCCCTCGCGGACCACCACGGTGGCCAGCGGCCGCTCGTCCCAGCGCTCGTCCGGTACGCCCACCACGCACGCCTCCAGCACCGCCGGGTGCGCCATCAGGGCGTTCTCCAGCTCGACCGAGGAGATCCACTCCCCGCCCGACTTGATCACGTCCTTGGCGCGGTCGGTGAGCGTGATGTAGCCGTCCGGTGAGAGCGTGCCGACGTCACCGGTCCGCAGCCAGCCGTCCCGGAACTTCTCCTCGTCCGGGGCGTCGTCGCCGATGTAGCGGGCGGTCACCCACGGCCCGCGTACCTCCAGCTCCCCCACCGACGTCCCGTCGGCCGGCAGCGGCTCGCCGGCCGGGCCGACGATCCGCGCGGTCACGCCCGCCGGGACGCGGCCCTGCGTGTAGCGGTAGCGCCAGGCGTCGTCGCCGGTCGCGCCGGCCGGTGCCCGGGAGACCGAGCCCAGCGGCGACATCTCGGTCATGCCCCAGGCGTGGATGACGTCGATGCCGTAGCGGTCGTGGAACGCGTGCATCAGCGCCGGCGGGCAGGCCGAACCACCGACGATGACCTCCTTCAGCGAGGAGAGGTCCACCTCGTGCGCGTCCAGGTAGGCCAGCAGGTCGGTCCAGATGGTCGGCACCGCGCCGGCGAGCGTGGGTCGCTCGGCGGCGATCATCGCGGCGATCGGCTCGGCCTGGAGGAACCGGTCCGGCATGATCAGCGACGCGCCGGAGAGGAACGCCGCGTACGGCAGGCCCCACGACATCGCGTGGAACATCGGCACGATGGCCAGCTCCCTGTCGTTCGGGCCGAGCCCGAAGCCCTCCGGCATGCAGACCTGGAGCGAGTGCAGGTAGATCGAGCGGTGCGAGTAGGCGACGCCCTTGGGGTTGCCGGTGGTCCCGGAGGTGTAGCAGAGCGCCGCGGCGTCGCGCTCGTCCACCTCCGGCCAGTCGAAGTGGTCCGGACGGTCGGCCAGCAGCGCGTCCCAGTGGTGCACGGTGATCCGGTCACCGGCCGCGGCGAGCAGCGGGGCCGGGTCGCCGCCGCCGACCACCACCACGTGCGACACGGTGGTCATCTCGCCGATCACCCGCGCGAGCAGCGGGATGAGCGTGCTGTCGACGAGGACCACCCGGTCCTGCGCGTGGTTGGCGATGTAGGCGACCTGGTCGGGGAAGAGCCGGATGTTGAGCGTGTGCAGCACCGCGCCCATGCTCGGCACGGCGAAGTACGCCACCAGGTGCTCGTTGTTGTTCCACATGAACGTACCGACCCGCTCGTCGCCGGTCACCCCGCACTCGTCGCGCAGCGCGTGGGCCAGCCGGGCAGCGGCGCGGCCGACCTCCGCGTACGTCATCCGGCGTGGTTCGGCGCCGGTCCAGGTGACCACCTCCGCCGCGCCGTGCACGGTGGAGCCGTGTTCGAGGATCCGGGCGACCTGGAGAGGGGCATCCATCATCGTGCTACGCATGTGTGACAACGTAGTGGCGGCGGTCACATCTGCGGAACCCCCCGGAATCGCCGAGGTGATCACGGATGATGCGTAGATTGTCCGGGTGAGCATCTCGTGGGCCGACTCGTACGTGGGACAGCTACGTGCCCTGGCCGGTGACCGCACCCTGATGTTCGTCGGCGCGCGCGCCGTGGTGCGCGACAACGCCGCCCGGGTGCTGCTGATCCAGCGTTCCGACAACGGCCAGTGGGCGTTGCCGGCCGGTGCCATGGAACTCGGCGAGTCGATCGCCGACTGCGCGGTCCGCGAGGTCCGGGAGGAGACCGGGCTGCGGGCGCTGCGGGTCAGCGCGTTCGCGCTCTACACCGGCCCGGATCGCACCCACACCAACATGTACGGGCACACGTACCAGGTCTTCACCACGGCGTTCCGGGTCGACGAGTGGGACGGCGAGCTGGCCCGGTTCACCGACGAGACCACCGACTCCGGGTTCTTCCACCCGGCCGACTTCCCGCACCCGCTGTCGTCGAGCGTGCACGAGACGCTCGCCGACCTCGACGTGTTCGAGCAGACCAACCGGCTGATCCTCAAGTAGCCGCCGGTCACAGCATCGTCTGCGACTTCGCCTCCATGTCGGCGGCGGCCTCGTCCTTCGACTCCTTCGTCAGCGGCTTGCCGCCCGGCGCCGGCGCCTTCCCGCCGAGCGGGTCGGCGCCGCCGGTGGCGCCCTGCGGGCCGGTGCCGCGCAACTGAAGGTTCGGCATGGCCAGCGTGACAAGCACGGCGATCACGGCGATCAGCCCGGTGGTCAGGAAGACCAGGTGCAGCGACTCGACGAACGCGGCCTGGACGGCGGCGCGTACCGGGGCGGGCAGCGCGAGGATCGCCGCCGGGTCGTTGATCGAGAAGTCCCCACCGGCAGTCACCGCGGCCCGCTGCTCCGGCGGGAGCTGCGCCAGCGCACCCGGCAGCCGCGCGGACATCTCCGAGGTGAGCCGGGACGACAGCACCGCGCCCAGGATGGCCACGCCGAACGAGCCGCCGAGCGACCGGAAGAACGTCGCCGACGAGGTGCCCGCGCCCAGGTCGCGGACGCTCACCGCGTTCTGCACGGCCAGGATCAGCGACTGCATGCACAGGCCCAGCCCGACGCCGATCACCACCATGTAGCCGAACGCGAGCCAGAGCGAGGTGCCCACCTGGAGCTGCTGGAACAGCAGCATGCCGGCCACCAGCACGGCCGCACCCGCCACCGGGAACCACTTGTACCTGCCGATCCGGCTCATCGCCCGGCCGGTGAGCACCGAGGTGACGATGACGCCGGCCATCATCGGCAGCATCAGCAGACCGCTGCGGGTCGGCGAGGCGCCCTTGACGATCTGGAGGTAGAGCGGGATGAAGATGATCGACCCGAACATCACCAGGCCGAGCACGAAACCCGCACCGTTGGCGAGCGCGAACGTGGCGCTGCGGAACAGCCGCAGCGGCAGGATCGGCTCCCTGGTCCGGGCCTCCTGGACGACGAACAGCACGCCCAGCACCGCGCCCGCGGCGAACAGCCCGACGATCACGCCGGAACCCCAGGCGTACTCGGCGCCGCCCCAGCTCAGCGCCAGCAGCAGGCAGCTCACGCCGGCGACCAGCAGCGCCGCGCCGATCCAGTCGACCGTGTGCTCCCGCCGCTCGAACGGCACCAGCCGCATCACGTGCCAGCAGACCACGATGGCGACGATCGCCAGCGGCACGTTGATGTAGAAGATCCACCGCCAGTTGTTCTCCGCGAAGTAGCCGCCGACGAGCGGACCGGCCACCGACGACACGCCGAACACCGCGCCGAACAACCCCTGGTAGCGGCCACGCTCCCGGGGCGACACCACGTCCGAGATGATGGTGAACGCCAGCGTCATCAGGCCACCCGCGCCCAGGCCCTGCACGCCCCGCGTGACGATCAGCTGGGTCATGTCCTGCGACAGCCCGGCCAGCAGCGAGCCGAGCAGGAACATCCCGATGGAGAACAGGAAGACCGGACGGCGCCCGTACAGGTCGGCCATCTTGCCGTACAGCGGCGTCGATGCGGTCGAGGCCAGCAGGTACGCGGTGACCACCCACGAGTAGTGGTTGATGCCGCCCAGTTCGCCGACGATGGTCGGCAACGCGGTGCCGACGATGGTCTGGTCCAGCGCCGCCAGCAGCATGCCGGTCATCAGACCGAACATCAGCAGGCGGATCTGTCGGGCGGGCAACGCGGGACGGGCGGCCTGGGCGGTCATCCCGCTTCCTATCCCACCGGGGGCGGATCATGCCCCCGGTGGGCGTACGAGTTTCAGCGGGCGGCGTGTCGCCCCTCGGCGAACTCCTCGACGATCTTCGCGCAGAACGCCGGCAGGTCGTCCGGCTTGCGGCTGCTGACCAGCCCGTTGTCGGTGACGACCTCCTGGTCGACCCAGTTCGCGCCGGCGTTCGTGAGGTCGGTGCGCAGGCTCGGCCAGGAGGTGATGGTGCGGCCCCGCACCACGTCCGCCTCGACGAGCGTCCACGGGCCGTGGCAGATCACGCCGACCGGCTTGCCGGCGTCGAAGAACGCCTTGACGAACCGGACCGCCTCCGGGTCCGTCCGCAGGAAGTCCGGGTTCGCCACGCCACCGGGCAGGACCAGGCCGTCGTACGCCCCGGCGTCGGCCTCCTCGGTGGTGACGTCGACCTGGTACTGCTTGCCGTGGTCGAGGTGGTTGAAGGCCTGGATCGTGCCGGACTCGATGGAGACCAGCTCGACCTGGGCGCCGGCGTTCTCCACCGCCTCCCGGGGCTTGGTGTACTCGACCTCCTCGACGCCGTCGGCGGCCAGGAAGGCGATGCGCTTGCCCTGAAGTGTCGCTGCCATGCTGTTCTCTCCTCTCCGGGGTACGTCTGAGACGGTTCCCCCGCCCGATGCCGCGAAACCGGACGCATCGGGTGGCCCGCGTCGCGTTTGGCCCGACGGCCCGGGGGGATCCGCAGGGGCATGGCAGGAGCAGCAGCGGAAGAGCGCCGGCTCGCCACCGTGGTGGCGAGCTGGCAGCAGCGTCCCGTGCTGGTCGTCGGGGACGCCATGCTGGACGAGTGGCGGTTCGCCGAGTCGGAGCGGCTCTGCCGCGAGGCGCCCGCGCCGGTCCTCACCCTGCGGCGGCGGATCTCCGCGGCGGGAGGCGCCGCCAACACGGCGGTGAACGTGGCGGCGCTCGGCGGCCGGGCCGCGCTGGTCGCCCCGGTCGGCGCCGACGTCGCCGGCGACGAACTGCACGACTGCCTGGACCGGGCGGCGGTCTGGGACCGTACGGTGAGCCAGCCGGGCCGGCCCACGCCGGTCAAGCGGCGGATGCTCGCCGGCAACCAGATCCTGCTCCGCGAGGACTCCGGCGGTCCGGAGGACGGGCTGGACGCCGACGGCGTGGCCCGCCTGCTGACCGCGCTGCACTGCGCCACCGAGGAGCTGCGGGCGGTGGCCGCCGGTCAGCCGCTCACGCTTGTGGTCTGCGACTACGGCCTGGGTGCGCTGCCGTCGGCGGTACGCGCCTGGCTGGTCGCCAACCGCGACCGGTACGGCACGGTGGCGCTCGACGCGCACGACCTGGCCGACTGGCGCGGACTGAACCCGACAGTGGTGACGCCGAGCTTCGCCGAGGCGACCCGGCTGCTGGCCCGCGCCGCCGCCGGGTTCGCGCACGCCGAGCGGGGTGCCGTCCCCAGCGGCGACGTGCACCTGAACCATGACGCCGACGCCGACGGCCCGTCCGAGCTGATGGTGGGTGCCGCGCCCGGCGGGTCGGGTGAGCGTGTACCGGGCAGCCCGCACCCGACCTCCGGTACGCCCGCCGCCGAGGCCCCCGCCGGCCCGACCGGCGAGCCCATGCCGGGCGAGGAGCGGGTGGCGCTGACCGGCGACGGCCTGAGCGTCACCGGGACCGGCGTGACGGTGAGCGCGGCGGCCGGTGCCGGCGTGGACCGGGCCGTGCTGGCCGAGTCCCGCCTGCCCGAGCTGCGCGCGCACACCGGCGCCGACGTGGTGGCGGTGACCCTGGACACCGAGGGCGCTGTGGTCGGCGGCGCCGAGGGCGAGCCCCGGCGCAGCCACAGCACCCCGGTCCCGGCCAGTCATGCGGTGGGCGCCGGGGACGCGTACCTGGCGGCCATGACGCTGGCGCTCGCCGCCGACGCGGGCCTGCCCACCGCCGCCCAGCTCGCCCAGCTCGCCGCCACCATCACGGTGGCCGACACCGGCACCTGCGTGTGCCGGCGGCAGGACCTGCTGGCCGCGCTCGGCACCGGACCGGATGAGGGCGGACACCCGGCGCTGGTCGGCGCCGACGAACTGGCCGCGCTGGTCGACGAGCACCGGCAGGCCGGCCGGTCGGTGGTGTTCACCAACGGCTGCTTCGACGTGCTGCACCCGGGGCACGTCCGCTACCTGACCCAGGCCCGCGCGCTGGGTGACCTGCTGATCGTGGCGGTCAACTCGGACGGCAGCGTCCGCCGGCTCAAGGGGCCGGACCGGCCGGTCAACCCGGTCGAGGACCGGATCGCGCTGCTGGCGGCGCTGGCCTGCGTCGACCACGTGGTGGTCTTCGAGGAGGACTCGCCGGCCCGGCTGATCGAGGCGGTCCGCCCCGACGTCTACGTCAAGGGCGGCGACTATCCGCCGGAGATGGTGCCGGAGGCGCCGCTGGTCCGGCGGCTGGGCGGGCAGGTGCGCACGCTCGGGTACGTGCCGGACCGCTCCACCTCGGCGATCATCGACCGGATCCGCGCCCACCCGGTCACTGACACGGTCGGCGAGAGCAGGCCGGCGTGACCCGTCCGCTCGACCCGGGCACGCCCGGAGGGTTCCGGCACCACCGGCGGCTCGACGTGCTGATCCCCACCCGCAACCGGCCCGCCGAACTGGCGGTCACGCTGTCCGGGCTGGCCGCCCAGGAGGGCGTACCCGGGTTCGGGGTGGTGGTCAGCGACCAGTCCGACGGCGATCCCGCGTACGCGCATCCGGCGGCGGCCACGATGGTCCGGGCGCTGCGCCACCGGGGGCATCCGGTGCTGCTGACCCGGCGGCTGCCCCGGCGCGGCCTGGCCGAGCACCGGTCGTACCTGCTGGCCCAGTCGGCGGCCGACGCCGTGCTCTGCCTCGACGACGACGTGTGGCTGGAACCGGGCGCGCTGTCCCGCCTGGTCACCGCGCTCGACGAGCTGGGCTGCGGATTCGTCGGCAACGCGGTGCACGGCCTCTCGTACGCCGACGACGTCCGCCCGGACACGCACCGGCACTACGAGGAGTGGACCGGGCCGCCGGTGCCGGAACGGATCATGCCCGGCACGCCGCAGTGGCATCGGGCGTCCATCCACCCGGCGGCGAACCTGCTGCACATCACCGAGAAGCTGAACCTGGCGGCGGGCGAGTGGCGGGCGTACAAGGTCTCCTGGATCGGCGGGTGTGTGCTCTACGACCGGGCCAAGCTCGTCGACGCCGGCGGCTTCGACTTCTGGGAGCGGCTGCCCGAGCGGCACCAGGGTGAGGACGTCGCCGCGCAGCTCGCCGTGCTGGAGCGCCACGGCGGCGCCGGGGTGCTGCCCAGCGGGGCGTACCACCTGGAGTCGCCGACCACTGTCACCGAACGCGACGTGGAGGCGTGGGAGGTGGTGCTCAGCGAGTCGCCGGCTGAGGTGTGAGCAGCTCGCGGGCCGCCTCGACCACCTCGGCGACAGGTACGTCGGCCACGAACGACACCCGGTGCGGGCACTCGCCGTCGCCGGGCCGGTGCGGGTAGATCCCGGGTGTGCAGTCGACTCCGCAGACCGGGCAGTGGGTGGTCCAGGCAGCGATCGGGCGGTGCCGCCCGCGCAGCGGCGACGCCCCGTTGATCAGGTTGCCGACCCAGAAGACACCGACTGTCGGCGCGCCCACGGCGGCGGCCAGGTGCAGCGGGCCGGTGTCGTTGGAGACCACGAGCGCGCAGTCCGCGTACGCGGCCGCGAGCGCGCCCAGGCTGAGCGTGCCGACCTGGGGACGCACCGGAACGCCTGCCGCCGCCACCACCGCGTCGACCGTCTCCTGCTCGGCGGGGGTGCCGGTGACCAGCACCTCGTACCCGTCTCCGGTCAGCTCGCGGGCGACCTCGCCGAAGCGTTCCGGCGGCCAGCGCCGCCGCGTGTCGGTGGCGCCCGGGTGCAGCGCGACCCGGGGCCGGGTGGGTTCGCCGAGCACGGCGGCGGCTTCCGCCCGGTCGGCGGCGGTGACCGCCAGCGCCGGGGTGATCGTGGTGGCGGGCGCACCGACCAGGGCGGCCACCTCCAGGTAGCGGATCACCTCGTGCTGGTAGTAGACGTAACGCAGCCACCGGTCCAGCGGCGGCGCGCCCTCGGCCCGCAGGCCGGCGGTGACCCGGGCGCCGAGCCCGGCCACGAACGGGTTCGAGTTGCCGCCGCCGCCGTGCACCTGCAACGCCAGGTCGAACCGTTCGGCGCGGGCGGCGGCCAGGAACGCCGGGACGTCACCCGGCGACTCGCCGGGCCCCGGGTCGCGGATGCCGGGCGCCGCCGGCACCACCAGCACCCGGTCCACCGGGCCGGGCCGGTCGCGCCAGAGCGCCGCGTGCCACGGCGCGCCGAGCAGCACGATCTCCGCCGACGGGTACGCCGACCGCAGCGCGTCCAGCGCCGGCAGCACGAAGATGAAATCGCCGAGCGCGTTGGCGCGCAGCACGGCGATCCGCTCGACATCCGGGACGCGCTCGCCGACCGGCCCGAGCGCCGACGGCCCCAGGTCGCGGCGCGGCGAGTCGGAGTCGCTCGACGGGCTGGTCACGCGGCCCCTACGGCCTGTCGATCTCGTCGAGCGCGGTGTCCGGGTGGTGCAGCTCCCGGTCCGCGGCCGGGTCGGCGGGCATCTGCGTACGGTCGGCACCCGGTCGCGGGCCGGTCCGGCCGACGGTGATGGTGCGCGGCGCGGGCCGGGTCGCCCGGGGCAGGCGCACCCGGAGCAGGCCGTGGTCCATCACCGCGTCGATCCGGTCCGGGTCCACGCGGGACGGCAGGTCCACGCGGTACTCGAAGCCCCGGGTGGTGAACCCGCCCGGGATGCCGTGGTCGGCGTTCACCTCGGCCTCCGACCGGGCGCGGACGCACAGCTCGCGGTCGTCCAGCTCGACGGCGACCTCCTCCGGCGCGACGCCGGGGAGCCGGACGACCACCTCCCAACCGTCGGCCGTCTCGGCCAGGTCCACGTCCTGGCTGCCGGACCGTCCGCCGACCAGCCGGCTCAGTTCGGAGCGCAGCGACTGGAGCTCGCCCATCGGATCCCAGCCCTGCTGACGGCCACGCCAGCCCCGACCGCCGCCCTGTTCCGTCATCGCGCGTCTCCGATCCGCTGTGTCGCCGAGGGGGGTCGCAGCGAGCTGGGCGCGTTGAGGTCGTGCTCCGGGTCGACGCCGACACCGAGCCGGTCCACCAGTTCACCGCCGAGCCACGCGCTCACGCCGAGGATCGCCAGGGCGACCACCTCGATGGCGATCAGCGCGCCGCCGGCCGCACGGGAGTCGGCGTTGAGCCGGACCGCCCAGACCGCGGCGAACAGCAGGATGACCGCCACGTTGGCGGCGGCGTGGGTGACACCGACCCGCTTGGCGCGGGTGCCGGCCGGCAGGGCGAGCAGGTCGAACGCCCCGGCCGCCGCGGCCAGCAGGCCGCCGATCAGACCGACTGTGATGTTCCAGTACGCGACCTCGGCCAGGAAGCCGGGCCCGCCCACGGTGTCCACCACATCGAAGATCACCGCGGTCACGAAGAGCGCCACCGGGAACATCACGAGCATCGGGTGCACGGGATGGCCGAGCACCTTGAGCCGGCTCTCCATCTCGGCCTCCATCCGTCACGTCCGGCCGCACGCTGCGAACCGGTCCCTACCCGCCGGCCCCGGGGGCAAACCCGGCGCTCGACGCGCTCTCCTAGGCTGACAGTGGCGGATCGCGGCCCGTCGCGGGGCGAAACCGCCGTCAAGGTCAACGGACGGGGGAGGAAGACGTGACGACCCGGGAGATCACCAGCGAGTCCGACCTACGTGAGCTGATCGGCACACCGATGCCGCGCGCTGCCGCCAAGGACCGCCGTACGCTGCACGAACGCGACCGGGAGTGGCTCGCCGCCTCGCCGTTCTGCCTGATCGCCACCGCCGGCGCGGACGGCACCTGCGACGTCTCCCCCAAGGGTGACCCGCCCGGCTTCGCGCTGGTGCTCGACGACACCACGATCGCGATTCCGGAGCGGCCCGGCAACCGGCGGGCCGACGGCTACCGCAACATCCTGGCCAACCCGCACGTCGGGTTGATCTTCCTGATCCCCGGCCGCACCGACACGCTGCGGATCAACGGCCGGGCCCGGCTGATCGCCGACGCGCCGTGGTTCGCCGGCATGGAGGTCAAGGGCCACCGGCCGGTGCTGGCCGTCGAGGTCGCCATCGAGCAGATCTTCTACCACTGCGCGAAGGCGTTCCTGCGCTCCGAGCTGTGGCAGCCGGAGACCTGGCAGCCGGACGTGCTGCCGACGCGGGCCCGGCTGATCAAGGAGGTGGAGGCCCCGGCGGAGAGCCTGGCCGACCTGGAACGCCACTACGGCCCGGGCTACCTGGAGACGCTCTACCGCTGAGCGCGTCGGCGCCGAGCGGTGCGTTCGCGTCAGCGCCGGACGTTTCGCTTGCGTTTGCCCCGGCCGGTGTAGGGGCGGCCGTCTCCGACCGACGCCGGCGCCACCCGGCGCAGCCGGACGGCGCGGTCCTTGCCCGGCCGGGCTGCGCGGTCGTGGCCTGGCCGGGCGGCGCGCCGGATGCGGGACAGCGTCAGCACCACGCCGGCGCCCAGGGCGACCAGCCCCACCACGCCGAGTACGCCCTGCACGCGCCCGCGATGGCCGCTGAGCTGCCCGAAGTCGGTGACGAAGTCGCCCGGGTCCGCCGGGTTGACCCAGATCGGCACCTCGGTGCCCGCCGCCCGGCACACCTCGAAGCAGGGCACCTCCTGCGCGTGCGTCCGGCCCTCGACGACGTAGCTGAAGTACATGGTGCTCGACGAGGAACTCCGGTTGCCGCCGCTCTCGGTCACCTGGTCGACTACCGTCGCCCGGGCGGGCGTACCCCGCTCGCGCAGCGTCACCGCCCAGTCGTCGAGCGCCGACTGGGTGTGGAACGGCAGCCAGAGCAGGGCGGCACCGGCGACCGCCAGCAGCGCGTACGCGAAGCTGAGCCAGAGCGGCCGACGCATGATCACGCCGATATCGTGACCGGGCGCCGCAACCCCCGGGCGAGCTACCCGGCCGGGCTGAAGCGCGCCGGCACGCCGACGTCGGACAGGGCGCGGGCGAGGTGCGGCGCTGTCGTCTTCACGTACGCCGCCCCGATGTGCGAGCCACCCCGGTAGATGAGCACGTTGCCGAACACCACGGGGCACCTGTCGGTCGGGCAGACGGCGTCGAACAGGTCGATCATCTTGACCTTCGGCGCGCCGGACACCGCCTGCCGCTGCATCCGGTAGGCCGGGTCCTGGTCGTGCCGCTCCCTGTCGAACGCGCACCGGGACAGGCGCTTACGGTTCTTGTCGGCGCACGTCACCGCCGGGCCGGGGCCGGGGTTGTTGGCGAGCACGACGACCTGCGTGCCCACGGCGTCGAGCTTCTTCCACGCGGACCGGACCCCGGCGACCATCGCCTCGACCGTCGGCTCCTTCGCGTCGCTGTCGAAGGCGCGCGCCGCGCCCTGCGAGGTGACCAGGTAGTCGGGTCGCTCCTCGACCAGTTTGCGCATCAGCGACCGGTTCCAGTCGATGCAGTCGGTGTAGAGCTTGCTCGGGTCGTCGGCCCGGACCGCCGGCGCGCTGGTGAACGGGCACGACGCCTTCGCGGCGATCAGGATCTTCCAGTCGTTCTGCTCGGCCAGCACCTGGAACGCGGGCAGCCACTGGTCCATCTTCGAGTCGCCGACGAGCGCGACGGTGGTGGCCGCGTTCGGGTTGCCGTACGTGCAGGACAGCACCTCGGCGCCGTCGACCTGCTGGAAGCACTTGTCCCGGTTGGTGTCGGGCACGTCCATGAAGCCCTGCCGGATCTGCAGCGGATCCGGTTTGATCACGTCGAACCGCTCCGGGACCGGGCCGATCGGGGCGGTGCCGGGCGCTGTCGACAGCAGCGCGGCCCCCGGGGCGTACTGGCCCTTCGTGGTGGTCGCGGCGGCGGCCCACGCGCCCATCAGCACCAGCACCATGCCGGCGCAGATGCCGGCGAGCGTGAAGTTGCCGCCCAGGCTCAGCGCCAGACGCGGCGACGTGGAGATCTTCCGCGAGTAGCGCAGCGGGTTCTCCACCAGCCGGAACGTGATCCAGGCCGGGATCACCGAGGCGAGCGCCACCAGCAGGCCCTCGGTCAGCGACAGGTCACCGAAGTGGGCGGCGGCCACCACGAGCATCGGCCAGTGCCACAGGTACAGCGAGTACGACAGGTCACCGATCCACTGGAACGGGCGCGTGCCGAGCACCATCACCGGCCCCCGGGAGCCGGCTGCCGCGCCGGCCGCGATCACCGCCGCCGCGCCGAGCGTGGGCAGCGCCGCCGCGTACCCCGGCCATGCGGTCTTCCCGCTGACCAGCAGCGCCGCCGCGACGATCGCGGCGAGGCCGAGCCATCCGAGGACGACAGCCACGGACCGGGGCATCCGCGCGGCGCGGACCGCCAGCAGCGCGATGGCGGCACCGACGCCGAGTTCCCACAGCCGGGTGGTGGAGACGAAGAACGCCCGCTGCGGCGAGTCGGCCGTCTCGATGATCGACCAGACGAACGACGGCACCGCCAGCACCGCGAGACCGACCCACAGGGCCGGCCGTACGTTCGCCCGCCGGAGCTTGCGCGCGGCGAGGATGGCCAGCACGATCAGCAGCGGCCAGAGCAGGTAGAACTGCTCCTCCACGGCGAGCGACCAGAAGTGCTGGACCGGCGACGGCGCGACGTCCTCGGCCAGGTAGTCGACAGCGCGGTCGGCGAACCGCCAGTTCACGATGTAGGTCGCCGCCGCGGCGATGTCGCCGCCGACGACCTGCCACTCACTTCGGGGTACGAACAGCCGGACCGCGACGGCGGTGGCCGCCAGCACCACGGTGGCGGCGGGCAGGATGCGCTTGGCCCGGCGCGCGTAGAAGCCGACGAGCGAGACCCGGCCGCTGCGCTCGATCTCCGAGATGAGCTGCCCGGTGATGAGGAAGCCGGAGATCACGAAGAAGACGTCGACGCCGACGAAGCCACCGGGGATGAACGGCAGCCCGGCGTGGTAGAGCAGCACCAGCCCCACCGCGACGGCCCGGAGCCCGGCGACGTCGGCCCGGAACCGGCTCGGCGTCGCTTCCCTGCCCGGCTCGCGCGTGGTCGCCGTACCGCCCGGCTCCTCGGAGGGTGAACCTTCCCGATCGGCAACCTTCGTCAACGGCGGGGAAGTCATCGCGATCCTCAAACTCTGCGGGCTGGGGGCGAGGGAACGATAGCGGCTGGTCACTCGGCGGGACAATCGCGCCGCGTCGTACGCCTCACCGCCGCGTGGCCGCCGACCTCGATGCGGTTGAATCGGCTGCGTGGCGAAGACCCTGACGATCACCACCCGCAACGCGAGCTTCCAGCAGTGGCAGGCGCTGCTGACCAACCGCACCAAGCGGCAGCGGTCCGGGGAGTTCCTGGTCCAGGGGGTACGCCCGATCACCGTGGCCCTGGAGCAGGGCTGGGAGATCCGCGCCCTCCTGTACCCGGACCGGCAGCCGCTGTCCCGCTGGTGCCGTGACCTGCTCGACCGCGCCGACGCCCGGCGGGTCGCGCTCGCGCCGGAGCTGATGCGGGAACTGAGCGGCAAGGAGGAGGAGTCGCCCGAGCTGCTCGCCGTGGTGGCCCAGCCCGCCGACGACCTGGCCCGCATCCCGGTCGGCCCGGCGATGCTCGTGGTGGTCTTCGATCGCCCCAAGACCCCTGGCAACATCGGCACGCTGGTCCGCTCCGCCGACGCCTTCGGCGCGTCCGGCGTGATCATCACGGGCCACGCCGCCGACCCGTACGACCCGAAGGCGGTCCGGGCCAGCACCGGGTCGCTGTTCGCCGTACCGGTGGTGCGCGTCGCCAGCCACCGCGACGTCCTGGACTGGGTCACCGCGGTGCGCGCGGACGGACGTCCGCAGGTCCAGATCATCGGTACGGACGAACACGGAGACGTGGACGTCGCCGCGCACGACCTGACCGGCCCCACTCTCCTGCTCATCGGCAACGAGACGCACGGGCTCAGCAAGGGCTGGCAGGAGGCGAGCGACCGGATGGTGCGCATCCCGATCGTGGGGGCGGCGAGTTCGCTGAACGCGGCGGCGGCCGGGACGGTGGCGCTCTACGAGGCGGCCCGGCAGCGCGCCGGGCGCCGGTAGCGGTTGCGCCGCCACCCGGCGTTGTCGGCGTGCACGTCGACCCGCCGTACCCTGATCGTCGTGCCGCGTCGGTGACGGTGACCGGTCACCGGCGGCCCGCGAGCACCGCCTCCGCCCACTCCCAGAGTCGGTCGGCGGCGGCCGGGTCGACGGCGTGGGCGGCCACCCCGCCGGTCGCCTCCGGGCCGCCGGCGACCACGTCGACTTCCTGGTTGTCGTCGAAGTAGCGGCCGGTGACGCCCTCGACCAGCGGCGACGCGGCGAGCAGCACTGAGGTCGCCGCGCCCTGGGCGGTCGTCTTGAAATAGGGCTGCTCGATGCGGTTGCCCGCCTCGTCCATCGCGCCGAAGGCGCGCAGTGTCTCGTCATCCATGTGCCGCTGGAGGTGGGTGGTGATGAAGCCCGGGTTCAGCGCGTTGGCGGTGATCCCGTCGCCGCTCCACCGTCGCGCGATGCCCACCACGAGCAGGACCGCGGCGGTCTTCGACCGGCCGTATGCCGCCCAGCGGTCGTACGGCTGCCGCTCGAACTGCGGGTCGTCGAAGTCGAATGCCTCCCGCAGGTGCGCCCCGGAGCTGACCGACACCACCCGCGCCGACCCGGCCGCCCGCAGGTGCGGGTGCAGGCCCCGGGCGAGCGCGAAGTGGCCCAGGTAGTTGGTCGCCAACTGGAGTTCCCAGCCCTCGGCGGTGAGCTGCCGGGTGGGGATCGCCATCACCCCGGCGTTCGCCACCAACGCGTGTAGCGGACCGTCCCAGCCGGCGAGGAACGCGTCCACCGAGGAGAGGTCCGCCAGGTCGAGCGCGGCGGCGTGGACCCGGCCGGCGAACTCCGCCACCAGCGGCTCCGCCCGGGCCGGATCGCGGGTGGCGACCGTGACCTCCGCCCCGGCGCCGGCGAGCGCCCGGACGGTCTCGGTGCCGATACCGGAGGCCCCGCCCGTGACGATCATCCGGCGTCCGGTGAGGTCGACGCCGTCGAGGATCTCGGCCGCCGTGGTGCGAGCCGTGAACGGGGTGCTCAGTCGGTTGGTCTCTGTCATGACATCCACGCTAGGAGCACGAGCGTTGGACTGTCCGTACTCTGGAGTCCACCACTCTTCAGCGTGCGTCCAAGGAAGGGGATGAGGTGGATCCGCTGGACGACGTGCTCGCCCTGCTCGGCGCGACGAGCCACGTCTCGGCCGCCCTGACCGCCGGCGGGCGCTGGGCGGTGCGCTTCGACCCGCCGACCGGGGTCAAGTTCAACGCCGTACGGCACGGACGCTGCCTGCTGCGGGTGGACTCCGCGCCGGAGCCGGTGCCCCTCGACGCGGGCGACTGCTTCCTCCTGACCCGGCCGGTGAACTACACGCTGGCCAGCGACCTCGACGTGCCGGCCGCACCAGCCGGACCGATCTTCCAAGCGGCGTCCGACGGGGTGGCCCGGACCGGCTCCGGCGACGATGTTCTCCTCGTCGGCGGCGCGTTCTCCTTCACCGACCGCTCCCGTGACCTGCTGCTGGACAGCCTGCCACCGGTTATCCACGTGCCCGCGGCGACACCGGAGGCGGAAACCGTCCGGTGGGCGGTCGGGGAGATCGACGCCGAACTCCGGCGGGGTCGCCCGGGCGGACGACTGGTCGCCGACCACCTCGCGCTGGTCATGCTGATCCGGATCCTGCGTCTGCACCTCGACCATGGAACCCCGTCCGGCTGGCTGGCGGGCCTGACCGACCCGGTGGTCGCCCCGGCCCTGCGCGCGATGCACGCCCACCCGGAACGTCCGTGGACCGTCGCGGCCATAGCCCGATGCGCCGCGGTGTCCCGCTCGACCCTGGCCGCCCGGTTCAAGCAGGTTGTCGGCTACGGCCCACTGGAATACCTCACCGGCTGGCGGATCGAGCTGGCCGCCGACCGGCTCCGCCGCTCCGAGGACACGATCGCCACCATCGCCCGCGCCGTCGGATACGGTTCGGAGAGCGCGCTGAGCGTGGCGTTCAAGCGGGTCACCGGACTCTCGCCCCGGGCGTACCGCAAGGCCCACCACCAGCCGGAGCGGAAAGCTGCGCCGCCCGCTCCTCCCGAGCCGCGGTGAGGTGGCTCGGCCTTCAGGAAACGGCGAAGCCCAGGTCGTTGACCTGGGCTTCTGTACCGAGCCGCCTGACGGAATCGAACCGTCGACCTACGCATTACGAGTGCGTCGCTCTAGCCGACTGAGCTAAGGCGGCAACGATCGTCAAGTGTACGGCACGCCCCGCCGGAAGCCGAACCGGATCCCCCCGCCCCCGAACCCGGATACCGGACCACATCCGCCCCGCCACGGGAGAGACTTCGCGCCCGGTCCGGACTACCCTGCGGCGGGTGACCGACGAACCGCCGCGACCACCGGCTCCCGAGGCGCATCCCGGCGAGCGGGCCACCCGCCGCCCCCGCGGCATCGACCCCCGGGAGCTGGGTTTCACCCCGCGCCGGCCGGTGCCCTGGCTCGCGCCGCTGCTGCTGATCAGCACCGGCCTGCGGACGTTGCTGGCCATGCTGTTCGGGGCGTACCTGGACAAGCGCGAGTTGCAGAACGCGTTCGGCGACGGCACGTTCCGGCAGGTCGGGCCGGACGGCGGGCTCTGGCTCGACTACGTGGCCGACCTGGGTGACGGCTTCGACGCCACGTACTCGGTGGCGTACCTGCTCGCCCAGCCGGAGTTGACAGTGGACGGGCATCGCCTTCCCCGCGCGCAGACGCTGGTGATGGGCGGCGACCAGGTCTACCCGGCGGCGGGCTACGAGGCGTACGAGGACCGTTGCAAGGGCCCGTACCAGTCGGCGCTGCCTGTCGCCCCGCCGGAGCAGCCGACGCTGTTCGCGGTGCCCGGCAACCACGACTGGTACGACGGGCTGACCGCGTTCCTGCGCCTGTTCGTGCGCACCCGGGACCGGCACTTCGGCGGCTGGGGCACCGGCCAGTCGCGCTCGTACTTCGCTGTCGAGCTGCCGGCCGGCTGGTGGCTGCTCGGCCTCGACGACCAGTCCGGCTCGTACCTGGACGACCCGCAGCTCACCTACTTCGACGAGGTGGCCCGCAAGCTCACCCCGGAGTCCAAGGTGATCCTGGCGGTGCCGGCGCCGACGTGGGTCAAGGCCGTCGACCACCCCAACGCGTACGACTCGATCGACTACTTCATCCGTACCCTCGTCGCACCGACCGGGGCGCAGGTGCGGGTGCTGGTCTCCGGCGACCTGCACCACTACGCCCGCTATGCCGGCACGGACCGGCAGCTCATCACGTGCGGCGGTGGCGGCGCCTACCTCTACCCCACGCACCGGCTGCCGGAGAAGCTGGAGGTGCCGCCGCGTGACACGCTGACCCGCCGGGCCAGCAACACCCAGGAGTACGACCTGGCCGCGCGCTACCCGGACAAGGCGCGCTCCCGCCGGTACGGCTGGGGGATCTTCGCCCGGCTGCCGTTCCGCAACCCGGGTTTCACCACGTTGCTCGGCACCCTGCACACGCTGCTGATGCTGGCGATGGCCGGGGTGGCGGTGCAGCGGGTGGGCACCACCGAGCAGCGCCTGTTCAGCGTGCCGCTGGCGATCATGCTGGTGGTGGCGATGATGGGCGCGGTGTTCTTCGCCAAGCCACCGACGGCGGGCGGGAAACGGCACGCCCGGCACTGGATCCTCGGGGTGGCGCACGGGTTGGCCCAGATCGCCCTCGCCGCCGGGGGCACGTGGGTCTGGTTGCAGCTGCCGTTCTACGACTGGCCGTGGCCGCTGCCGGCGGTCGCCGCGGTGGTGCTCTACGGGCCGGTGAGCGGGCTGGTGGCCAGCCAGCTCGTGGCGCTCTACCTGCTGGTGGCTGGAGCGTTCGGGGTGAATCTGAACGAGTTGTTCGCGGCGCAGGGCATCGAGGACTCGAAGGCGTTCCTGCGGTTCCGGATCGACAGGGACGGCACGTTGACGATCTACCCGATCGCCGTCGACAGGGTGTCGCACGACTGGCAGTTGAACCCCGACCAGTCCCCCACCGCCTCCTGGCTGACCCCGAAGACCCCGCTGACCCCCCGCCTGGCCGAACCCCCCATCGTCATCCGCTGACCCCCACCCGGCACACACCCGAGAAAAGACGAGGGAGGGAGGAGAGGCAGCGGGTCAGGGCTGGGGGTAGTGCTGGTCGTGGGCCTGCCTGGGGCCGCACACCGACGCGCGGGAGCACATCGAGCGGGAGCCGTCGGCGTCCAGGCGGACCGTCACCGCGTCGCGCGGGACACTGTGGCCGACCACCTTGCCCTCGCCCTGCGGCGTGGACACCCGGCTGCCGACCGCCGGGGCCGACTCCTGGAACTTCTGATACAGCGGGTGCTCGTACTTCAGGCAGCACATCAGCCGCCCGCACGCCCCGGAGATGCGCAGCGGGTTGAGCGGCAGGTCCTGGTCCTTCGCCATCCGGATGGTCACCGGCTCGAAGTCGGTCAGGAACGTGGCGCAGCACAGGTCACGCCCGCAGGAACCGATGCCGCCCTGCACGCGGGCGGAGTCCCGGGCGGAGAGCTGCCGCAGCTCGACCCGGCAGTGCAGCGTGGCGCCCAGGTCGCGGACCAGCGAGCGGAAGTCGACACGGTGCGGCGCGGTGAAGTAGATGGTGGTGCGGTCACTGCCGTTCTCCGGCGTGGCCAGGACGTGGTCCACGGCGACCACCTTCATCGGCAGGCCGTGTTCGCGGATCAGCCGCTTGGCGGCGACCTTCGCCTCGGCCTTGCGCCGGCGCAGCATCTCGTCGCGGCGCAGGTCGTCGTCGCCGGCGATCCCGGCCAGTTTCGGGAAGCTGTCGGTGTCCTCACTGACCCACTGCGCGGCCCACACGCACTCGGCCACCTCGGGCCCCTCGTCGGTGGGCACCAGCACCCGGTCGCCCACCTGCGGGCGCAGCTCGCCCGGGTCGAGGTAGTAGAGGCGCCCGTACCGGTTGAAGCTGACCGCGCAGAGCATGCCCATACGCCACACCCTACGCGGATCGACGACCGCCGCACGGCACACCTGTCGCCGCCCGGTCACCCACCGCAGCGATCATCGACGTCGACCCGGCCGAACCGGCCCCATCGCCTCGCCCGGACGGTTGAATCTCCGGCGGGCCCCTGACAAACACCGCCCGGACGCGTTGAGTGAAGGCATACCTGCGGGGGGTGCAGGGGAAGGCCACGGCGTCGCCGCCGTCACCCGGCCACGGCCGGATCGGCGCGCGACGCCGTGGACCGTCAGTAGCCGATCCGGGTGGTGCCGCCGTAGCGCGGGGCGGTGGTGGCGCGGTCCCGCCACTGTGTCTCGGCCAGGCTCGGCCCCCACTGGCGCAGCAGCGTCTCGGCGCCGTCGTAGGCCACCCCGAGCACACCCAGGATCCTCGTGGCGATCTCGGCCGCGGCGGACGCCCCGGCCCGTCCGGCCTCGACGCCGGGCCGCGTCGACGCGTGCACCGCGACCGCCTCGGCCGAGCCCAGCACCTCGGCCAGCGCCCGGGCCAGCGCGGCCCGGCTGCCCTCCACCCAGCCGGCCAGCGCGTCGGCGTAGCCCGCCGTCGACTCCAGCCGACCGACCAGGCTGTCCGGCCCTTCGTCCAGGTGCCGCAGCAGGGCGGTACGTGCCTCGTCGTATGCCGACGCGGCGGCACCGGACCAGGCGACCTGGTCGGCCAGCAGGGCGCAGGTGTCGTCGTACCCCCGGACGAGCCGGCGCACGGCGTGGCCGGCGCCGGTCAGCGGCGCGGGATGCAGGTCGAGGAACTCGCGCACGGCCGCGCCGGGAAGCACCTGCATGCGGCGCAGCAGCGGCCACAGCCGATGCCCCTCGGGCGCGCCGGCGGCCAGCAGCGTGTCGACGCGGGCGAGCAGGTCGAGCCC